>JAITHZ010000192.1 GCA_031279795.1 Bacteroidales bacterium | reverse complement strand
GGACGAAAATGGCATTTACTCGTTCTTAGCCCGCATGTATAATGTCTCACAGTTGCCAACCGCTTGCCTGCTCAATCGCGAAGGAGGATTGGTAAAACGCATCACGGCAATTGACAAATCACTGGACGACGACATAAACCGACTGCTGTAGAATTTATATCAATATCAACCTCTTGAATAAAAAAAATGAATTTAAAAAAGAAAATTACGCTCCTTGTTATAGGAATTAGCATGTTGACATTATCAACGCTTGCGCAAACGCTTGACCGCCCGAAACTTGTAGTGGGAATTGTTGTTGACCAGATGCGCTGGGATTACCTGTATCGTTATTACGACCGCTACACGAAAAATGGCTTTAAACGGATGCTTCACAACGGATTTTCATGCGAAAACACATTCATTAACTATATTCCATCCTATACGGCAATTGGCCATGCAACCGTGTATACGGGCAGCGTGCCTGCTATTCACGGAATTGCGGGAAACGACTTTATTGTTCAGTCTACGGGCAAGTCTCAGTATTGCACGGGAGATGAAAATGTTTTCGGCGTAGGCATATCCGACAGAAATCTTGGCACAGGCAAAATGTCACCCGCTAACCTGAAAACCACAACAATAACCGATGAATTGAAACTGGCTACGAATTTTCGTTCCCGCGTAATCGGCATTGCCCTGAAAGATCGCGGAAGCATACTCCCTGCCGGTCATGCAGCTGATGCTGCTTACTGGTTTGACGGCGCTTCCGGCAACTGGATCACAAGCACTTGGTACATGGAGGAATTGCCGAAATGGTTGAGCCATTTCAACGCCGCAGGCCAGCCGGCAAAATACCTGGCTCAGGACTGGAATCCGCTTTATCCGATTGATACTTACCTGCAAAGCGTAAAAGATAACAATACTTACGAAGCAGCCTACAACAACTCCACAACAACAGCTTTTCCGGTGAAAACATCCGAACTGATGAAAACGAACGGTGTGGGAATGATTCGTGCAACTCCCTACGGCAACACACTCACACTGGATGTTGCCCGACTGGCTGTCGAAAACGAACGGCTGGGGCAGCGCAATGTGACGGATTTTCTGGCCGTAAGCCTGTCGTCGCCCGATTATATTGGTCATCAGTTTACGCCCAATTCTATCAAAATCGAAGATTGTTATTTACGTTTGGACAAGGAACTGGGCGATTTCTTTTCTTTCCTCGATGCAAAACTGGGCCAAGAGAATTATCTTGTTTTCCTCACGGCTGACCATGCGGTCGCTCACAACGCACAATTCCTGAAGGATAACCGTCTTCCCGGCGGTATTTTCAACGATAGCAAGCTGAAAGACCTGCTGAACTCACACTTGCAATCGGTTTTTGGCGTCGAAAATCTGACGCTCAGCCTGCATAACTGTCAGGTGAATTTCAACAATAAAATCATTGAAACAGTCAAAATTGACCGCAATGCTTTGTTGAAAAGCGCTCTCGAATACCTGCGTTCGCATGACGATATTGCCTTTGCAGTGGAAACGGATAAAGTTTCGGAGGCCAGTATTCCGGCTGTTATCAAAGAAAAAATCATAAACGGATACAACCGGAAACTATGCGGAGAAATACAGTTCATCCTCCATCCTGCCTGGTATGGCGACAGCGACTGGAAAGGCACAACGCACGGTTCGTGGAATCCCTATGACACGCACATTCCTCTGTTGTGGATGGGATGGGGAATTAAGCATGGCAACTCAAACCGCGAAATTTACATGACGGACATCGCCCCGACACTTGCAGCGTTGCTCCATATCCAAATGCCAAGCGGATGTATCGGAAAACCGATTGTTGATTTGCTGGAAAATAACTGACGGAGAATTTTTTCTCCAAAATCATTTAACTAAATGGTTCATTTTAATAAAGAATATATTGAGCAGTTTCGCGAAATAATCATGCAAAAGGATGAAAAACTGGCGGAAACAATGATTTCCGACCTGCATCCTGCGGACATCGCGGAATTGATTGTAAATTTCAGTCCCGAAGAAAGTAAATTCCTGTTCCTGCTTCTGGACGAAGAAAAAGCCGCCGACGTCTTTTCCGAACTGGATGAAGATGTGCAGAAGGAACTTGTTGATTTACTCCCTGTTGCCGTTGTAGCAAAACGCTTTATCGACAACATGGATACCGACGACGCCGTTGATATTATCCGCGAACTTGACGAAAAAAAGCAGGAAGAGATTCTGTCCCACATCGAAGACGTGGAGCAGGCCGGCGACATTGTGGACTTGTTGAAGTACGACGAAGACACGGCTGGCGGCCTAATGGGAACAGAAATGGTGGTGGTCAACGAAGAGTGGAGCATGCCGAAATGTCTGGAAGAAATGCGCTATCAAGCCGAAGAAATGGATGAAATTTATTATGTGTATGTTGTTGATAATGAAAATAGACTGAAGGGAGTTTTTCCTCTGAAAAAGATGATAACCAGTCCGTCAATATCCAAAGTCAAACATGTCATGAAAAAAGACCCGATAACAGTTAAAGTAGATACACCAGTTGATGATGTAATTACCATCATTGAAAAATACAACTTGGTAGCCCTGCCCGTTGTCGACAGCATCGGGAGGCTGGAAGGCCGAATCACTATCGACGACGTGATGGATCGCGTGCGAGAACAGGCAGAACGCGATTACCAGCTGGCGTCGGGTATTTCGCAGGACGTCGAAACAAAAGACAAAGTGCTGGTACAAACTTATGCGCGGCTTCCGTGGCTGCTGATCGGAATGATTGGCGGTATCACCAATTCGGCAATTCTGGGAAAATTCGACAACATTTTTGTGCAGCATCCCGAAATGGCGTTTTTTATTCAGCTGATTGGCGGCACCGGTGGAAATGTTGGCATACAATCGTCGGCCATCGTCGTGCAGGGGTTGGCAAACAAAACGCTGAACATAAAGAATGTATGGGGGCAGGTGCTGAAAGAATCAATTGTATCGCTGATAAATGCCAGCATCATTTCGCTGGTCGTATTTCTGTACAACTACCTGATGATAGGTTCTTCGGTAGTGACGGCATCCGTATCGCTGTCGCTGTTTTCCGTCGTGATGTTCGCATCAACCTTTGGAACAATTGTCCCGCTAACGCTTGAAAAACTGAAAATTGACCCTGCCATAGCTACCGGCCCGTTCATCACCATTTCAAACGATATCATTGGCATGTTGATTTACATGGGAATAATGTATGGATTAACATAATTAATTACGAATTACGTAATTAATTACTTCCTTTATTCATTATGGGATGCAAAATAAACAAGATATAATAGTTTCGGAAAAGCACCGCAGGGACGACACTTTATTAAGTACCGTCCCTATATTTGCGGGACTTACCGTTGTTATTTATTTTTCATTCCTTAATAACAACTCACGGAGGCGTAATATACCACGTCTCCGCGAGACATTATCCCTTTATTTTCCAATAATGGAATAAGATAGATGAAATCGCAATTTCTCGTTGTTAGAATTTGCGTTTACTCATAAGGTCTTTTACCTCTTTTGGTTTTTGTTCCAGTTTGGCAATCACCTGCATAAGAGCTTTCACGTCGGATTGATTGATGATACCGGTAAGCAGCAGAATTCCGTTCTGAACATTAACCGTCACGCCGTTAAATTTTTTCCCTTTCGGGTCGGCGGCAGCAATTTTTTCCAGAATGAGATTTGCAAACTTTTCGTCTGGCGACAATTCGGGAATCTTCACTTCAATCTTGTTTTCTATCGACTGAATACCCTTTATGTCAGTAATTAACTTTTCGGCTGCAGTTTTCACTGTATCAGCCGGAACAACGCCTGACAGTGTAGCAACTCCATCCTTCACTGCAACTTCAACCGTTGCATCCAATTTTTCCAACGCTGTGGCAGCTGCTTTTTCCAACTGTTTATCGTCGGGTTTACACGCATTAAATGCAACTCCTGCCAATAAGACTAATGTACAGATTACGAATCGTGTTTTCATAAATTTTGTTTTTAAAAAAATGTTTTATAAGTTAATCAAATAGTTATTTTATGTCATGAACATAAAAAATAAAATATTATAGTTTTTATAATTTTCTTTGATCTCACATTTAAGGAATGGTTGCAGAGTCAAGAATCTTATAC
>JAITHZ010000349.1 GCA_031279795.1 Bacteroidales bacterium | reverse complement strand
TTGAGAATTGAGAGTTGAGAATGAAGAAATGATTTCAGGATCTTTTTAAATTCTAAATAAATTAAATTATCTTTGCACCGATAAAAATTAGCGCCATGAAAGCTTACAATTTACTTTTTCTGTTTTTATTTCTGAGTGGCTGTTTGTTTAGTCAGTCCGTCCGCGTGATTGATGCGGAAACTGACGATAGCGGCTGTTTTTCCGATAAAGAATTTGAACGTTGGGATAAGTACTACAAAATCATGCATACGTTGTACGATTCCGACGGGAATCAAATCAAGAAAGAATCAGATTTAACGGAAGCGGAACGGCAGTATATCGAAGATATGCGGCAAGACGATGAGTATGAGACCGAACCATGGAATGTATTGGGCCCCGGTTGTAGCTGGTATTGCGGAGCGATGTACGAAATGCATGCATCCTCGACATTGTCGTCGGCAGGAGGAAATACCTACACGGTTGATAATCTGTGGGATGATGATGTCCGAACGGCATGGGTAGAAGGTGTAAAAGGCTATGGAATAGGTGAATACATTGTTTTTGACTTTCCTGAAGGTTCTCCTCGAGCCACTGACTGCAACATTGTCAACGGATATGCGAAAAGCGAAAAAACATGGAAAAACAATTCCCGTGTTAAGACATTGAATGTATATGAAAACGATAAACTGGTTGCTATTGTCAATCTGAAAGATAAACGTTGCGTACAGAATTTTCCGCTCGAAAACCATCGACAACAACGGGAAGCCATGCAATTGAAGTTCGTGATAACCGAAGTATACAAGGGAGATAAATACGACGACACAGCAATAAGTGAACTGATTTTCGAAGGAATGGACGTGCATTGCCTTGCATCAGGCACGCAAGTGACAATGGCCGACGGTTCGACAAAACCAATTGAAGCCATCTCAGTCGGCGATAACGTGAAAACATTTATTCCGACGGTCGGCATTGTCTCCAGCGCCGTGAAACAGATTCACGCCGCCGGACACAGTGGGCTGTTGCGCTTGACGCTTTCCAGCGGAATCCACATCATAGCTACCGACGACCATCCGTTTTGGTCGGAAAAAGGCTGGCTGTCGGCAAATCCCAATAAAACCAGACAATATGCTCGCTTTCATGAGGTTGCTAAGTATGCAGTCGGCGACAAACTCTTTGCTCATGTGTATAATGATGTGGTTGCGGCTTTTCCGATTATCAAAATCGAACGGCTGCCACACCATTTCCAAACCTATACGCTGGAACTGGAAACCGACGGTGGATTTATCGCTAATGGTTTTGTGGTCGGTCAGGAATGAATTATAAATCATTAACATAAAACAAATTAAGTATGAAAAAATTATCAAGTTGGATGTTGGCGCTTACCTTTGTGTTGGCGCTCTCTTCGTGCAGTAATAAACAGTCTGGCAATGCTTCTGTTTCAACGTTCGACAGTCTTCCGTATCCCGATTGGGTGAAAAACGCCGTTATTTATGAGGTAAACGTGCGTCAATATACGCATGAAGGAACTTTTAAGGCTTTTAACCGGTCGCTGCCACGCTTGAAGGAGCTGGGTGCAGATATTTTGTGGTTTATGCCCATCTACCCAATTGGCGAAAAAGACAGGAAGGGTTCTTTGGGAAGTTATTATGCAATAAGAGATTACAAAGATGTTAACCCCGAATTTGGCACCAAAGCCGATTTTCTTGAAACAGTGAAAAAGGCGCATGAATTGGGCTTCAAGGTAATAATCGACTGGGTCGCAAACCATACTGCTACCGATAATGTGTGGGTAACTCAACATCCTGACTGGTATGTAACTGATAGCTTAGGCAATATCGTTTCGCCTTTCGACTGGACGGATACGTATCAGCTGAATTATGCCAATCCCGACCTTATCAATGCCATGATTGACGCTATGAAATACTGGATTACCGAATTTGACGTCGACGGATTCCGTTGCGACGTGGCCGGACTGGTGCCGGTGACTTTCTGGGAAAAAGCACGCAAGGAACTGGATGCTGTGAAACCGGTATTTATGCTGGCAGAAGACGAAGAAAAAAACGAACTGACAGAAAATGCCTTCGACGCCAACTATGGCTGGGAGCTTCATCATACTTTTGCAGCAATATATAAAGGTGAAAAAAATGCTTCGGACATTGTCGCACTGCTTCAGAAACAGGATTCTATTTTTCCGAAAAATTCTGTGAAAATGAATTTCTTAACAAATCACGATGAAAATTCATGGAACGGAACCGTTGACGAAAAATTTGGAACAAGTGACAAAGTTTTCGCAGCGCTGATTTATACATTGCCGGGTGTTCCTTTGATTTATAGTGGACAGGAAGCAAATTGCAAAAAACGGATTGCCTTCTTCGAACGCGACCCGATTTCGTGGAACGATACATCACTGTTCCATTTCTACAAAGACCTTAATTTTCTGAAACACGCAAACGAAGCATTGTTCAATCCTCCATATGGCGGAGAATTTGCTGTTGTTGCAAACGACTGTCCGGAACACATTCTTTCGTTCGTACGAAAAGGCGCTTCCGACATAATTGTTATTGCCAACCTGAGCGCTTCACCTGTGTCGTTTACAGTCATCGACGATACTGCATTGGGTATGTACCAGAACCTTTCGTCTTCACAAGTCAGCGACAAAATAACGCTGGGAAAAGATACGCCCCTTACCCTTGAGCCTTGGGGATACCGAATCTGGACAAAAGCGCAGTAACTTAACTTCACTCACCCTCTCTCCTTTGGAGAGAGGGTGAGTGAAGTTTATGCATATTTATCAACAAAATACTGTAATCCGCCTTTATAGCCGATACCCATTGCTTCGAATTTCCATTCGCCGCTCCGTTTATACAGTCGGCCAAATTCTACGGCTGTTTCAATGGAAAAGTCTTCGTCCAATTCGTATTTTGCAATTTCCTCCCCTGTAACATCATTGAAAATTCGCACATAAGAATTTCTTACTTGTCCAAAATTTTGTTTTCGGGCTTCGTAGTCATGGATAGTTACGGTAAAAATAATTTCTTGAATTGTTGAATCAACTTTCGACAAATCAACATTGATCGTTTCATCGTCGCCTCCGTCGCTTTCACTTCCTGAAGTGTCGTCAAATGAGCCACAAACAGAAAAGTCGGGCGAGATCGGTCTTGTTTTCTTTCGCCAATGTTCAATACTCGTAACTTGTTTTCCCTCTTCGTCATCATAATACGGCGGGTATTTTGATGGGTTTTGAGGTTCAAATTTTGTTAGATTTTCGGGCGAGACCCGAAGTTCACTGTTGTAAAATACAAAAAACTCGTCTTGCGGCAGTTTTTTGTTAGCGCCCAGCATAAATGCCGAAGCGTCCAAATCAAAATCAAAACCCGTACCTTCGTTGGGATCCCAGCCCAACCCCACACCTACTTTCGACAATCCGATTTCTATGCGTTGTCCTTTTGTTAAATTAATTGCCATAATGCTAAACAGTTAATGATTGGTAATTTACTTAATTAAAAAATGAAATTCATATTTCGCAAAAGTATAAAACTTTTATTCAAAAATGCGAGATAGTTCAACTTTTTACTTTTTTTAAAAAAAATGGTGATTTTTCCTAATTCCTAATTAATTAAATTGCTTCTCTTATACGAACCAGTTTTTCCAGCAGTTTTTCCAGCAAATCCAGTCGCAACATGTTTGCGCCGTCGGATTTGGCGGTTTCCGGGGTTGGGTGTGTTTCCAGAAAAATGCCATCAACGCCAACAGCAATTCCTGCTTTGGCGATAGTTTCGATTAAGGCAGGGAGGCCGCCAGCAACGCCCGACGGCTGGTTGGGCTGCTGCAACGAATGGGTAATATCAAGTACAACCGGAAAACCGAATTGCTGCATGGCTGGGATGCCGCGATAATCAACAAGCAGGTCGTGGTATCCAAACGAAGTTCCTCTGTCGGTCAGAATGATGTCGTTATTGCCAGCATCAACCACTTTTTGAGCGGCAAACTGCATGGCTTCCGGCGAAAGGAACTGTCCTTTCTTGATATTAACCGTTTTGCCAGTTTTTGCTGCTGCTACCAGTAAATCGGTTTGTCGGCATAGAAACGCTGGGATTTGCAGCACATCCACATACTCGGCGGCCATTGCAGCTTCGCTTGTTTCGTGGATGTCGGTAACAACTGGGATGTTGAATGTTTCGCGCACTTTTCGCAGGATGTTCAGCGCTTTTTCGTCGCCAATGCCTGTAAAGCTGTCGGTGCGCGAACGGTTGGCTTTGCGGTAAGAGCCTTTGAAAATGTACGGAATGTGCAACTTTTCTGTCAGTTGCACAATTTTTTTGGCAATGTCCAACGCCATCTCCTCCTCTTCGATGATACACGGACCTGCTATCAGGAAGAAATTGTCTGTTGTTTTATTACTGTTTAATATATTCATTTGTCTGATGTTTTGTTTGATGTCGTACGAAAAAAGAGCCTTTCTGTTTGTCAGAAAAGCTCTCGTTATTCAATTCAACACAAAGATCGAATTGCTAAACCCAGGCATTTCAATGGGATTACAAATTCGAGCAAAATTCTGTAAGAAATTTAGCGTTCTTTTTTGCGGCTCTAACTGCTGTTTTTCCTT
>JAITHZ010000150.1 GCA_031279795.1 Bacteroidales bacterium | reverse complement strand
TTTTGATGAAAATTTTATTTTTTCTCTGTTGTTTGCAAATTCATTTTCGAATAAGTCAAGTTTCATCAATTTCAGCTGACTGTCGAGTTTGCGGAGAAGAATGGCTTTAAATTCATTTTCCCGTTTTTCCGAAGATGATGCGGTATCATTCAGTAGTTTATTTAATTGCAGCAATTTATCTTTCGTCAGATCCTGTTCTGTTTTGTTTTTTCGGTAAAGCAAAAAGAGAACAATGCCCAGCAGGAAAGTAATCGAAACGGCGATGATGGTTATGGTTAACTGTTGTATTATCAATTGTTTGTTTGCATTTTGGAGTTGTTCAGTCTGAAATTTGCGCTGAATATCTACGATGGCAAAATTTCGAGTTTTATTCATTATTGTTATCAGATTTTCAGCATATTCCCTGTGATATTCCAATGCATTTCTGTAATTGACTGATTTTTCTTCCAATCTTGATAACATGAGATTCATGCTGGCTAACCGTTCTGTATTTTTAGTTTCTCTGAAAATATTCAACAAATATTTAGCATAAAAAAAGGCAGAATCCAGTTTGTTTTCTGTTTCATATACTTTTGCCAGATTCAGGTAAATGACAATATGGGCAGATGAATCGGCGTCCAATTTCAGGGCTTTGAAAAAGCAGGCTTTAGCTTTGGCCGTTTTGCCCATTTCGCGCAATGTTACGCCTTCGTTGTTAAGCACCCATTTTTGTTCGTCGGTATCATGCCTGAATCCTGCGAAATCAAAAGCTTTGCTGTAATAGAAAAAAGCGCTGTCAGGTGTATCTTTCAAAGAAAAACAATTTGCGATAATGTTCCATGCAACAATTGCGTTGTGATGTTTTCCAGTATTCAAAAAACAGTCAATTGCCTGTTTACTGTACGTGATCGTTTCATCAAACAATCGGTAGTCGTAATTCAATTCTCCCATTTTGTACAGAATCAGTCCTTTCAACGCATTGTCGTTGGTTTGTGTTGCCATTTCGTTCGCTTCCAGCAGGTATTGTATGGCCAGGTCGTATTCGTTGCGAACTTTATATATGCATCCGGCGTAGTATCCGGCCAATGCAGAAAGGGAAATTTCACCGGTTTTATAGAAATAATTTTTGGCCTGTACAATAGCTGTATCCTGACTGATATTTTTATCAGTTTTGTCCTTCGCCTGAACTGAACGCAGGAGATACAGCGCATAACAACGTTCGTTTAGCAAGTAAGGATTAGCGATGGAATCCAACAAGAGTAACGCAGTGTCGGGATAAAACTCAACAATGTTTGCAACTGATTTTAACAAGCGGTCGTAGCGTTCCGCATCACGGTTGCACGACATAATCGCAACAGCAACAAGAAAGATGAAACTGAAATGTTTCATTTTTATGGTTTTTTTACAACTATTAATTGATGAAATGTTCAATAATAATTTGTGTTTGCAAAAATAATAATTTTATCAGATGGTTGTATTGTTATGCGCAAAAAATTGTGGCACAATTCGCAAAAATAATATTTCCCTAATTTTTTATCAAAGAAATAAAGGCGAGTTGTTTTGTTTTTGGGAAATAAGAGTTTACTGTGCCTATTTTTCGGGCACAGTAAACTCTTATTTTTGGCGTTGATATATCAGTCAAACAGATCCAGTTCAATAACGCTTTGCGACGGCGCATCATCTCCGTCGCTGTCGTCTCCGTCAAAGTCCGGATTGTTGCTGTTTTCATCATCTTCCGCAGGTTCTTCCGGAAAACGCAACGGTTCGAGTTCTTCGATGGCATTTATCTTGAAAGTAGAAATGCGCTTACCTTTCGCCTTGAAACTTTTCACGTTGATAAATTCGTCAGCGTCCAGTTGCAAGGCCTCACGGAAGCTGTCGTTAGCGCCGAAAGAGACCTGCAAATTTGGATAAACAGTATCCGTAGCCAGAATAAGTTTGCTTTCGGGATTCTCGCCCAGCAGACTTTGTTTTCGAGCCGACGGTTCCAGGGTGAAACGTTTCAGGTAGGCATATCCCTTCTGGTCGGCGTCGAAGAGTGCGAGAGTCCATATTTTGTTTCCGTCAAACTTTTCGATTACCAGAATGTCGTCGTCGTAATGATTGGTGAGGTCAAAGCCAGTTGTATAGAAGTCGCCGGATTTGGTTATCACCAAAATCTGGTCGTCGTCGAGAAATTCGCCAAGTAATTCGCCACGGCCGTCGTAATTCAGGCGAAGGACGTCTCGGTCGAACCACGTTTGTCGTCCGCCAAGTGTTGAGCCACCTTTTTCTTTCAGTGTGATTTTATGTACATCGTTCTTTGTGAGTAAATTTCCCATCGACTGTTTTCCTTTGATGGACAGGTTACCGAAATTGCGTTCAAAAACCGTAATTTTCAATCGCGCCTTTGGTTTGAGCCAGACCCTGATGATTTCGGCTTCGCCATTTGGATTGGCTGTAAAATAAATGACTTTCGAATCGGGTGAACCTTGCGTCAAATCATATTCTTTGTCGCGGGTCAATCCAGTGACAAAGAAGCGTTTCATGTAGTAGGCGCCATATTTTCCATCACGGTAAACCACATTGTAGATGGTACGTTTGTCGTTTTTCTTAAATACGTTTAGATAAAGCACGTTTTTTCCTACAAATATTTTTTCGCTCACTTTCAGTATTTTGTATTTTCCGTCTTTAAAGAAAACGATAATGTCGTCAATGTCGGAGCAGTTGGATACAAATTCATATTTTTTAAGACCTGTTCCAATAAAACCTTCTTCCTTGTTCCAATAAAGTTTTTCATTGGCTTCCACCACTTTAGTTGCTTCTATGGTATCGAAATTGCGAATTTCAGTTCTTCGTGGATAAGCGTTGGCATATTTGTTTTTCAGCATGGTAAACCAGTTGATGGTATATTCCACGATGTTGGCAAGGTGATGTTCGATTTCCTGAATCTGGCTTTTAATGGCGGCAATCAGTTCATCGGCCTTATCGGAATTGAACTTAAGGATGCGTCCCATTTTGATTTCCATCAACTTGAGTATGTCTTCGTGCGTCACTTCCCTGATGAATGTCGGCTTGAACGGGGTCAATCGCTTGTCAATATGCACAATCGCTTCGTCCATTGAGCGGCTTTGTTCAAATTCCCTGTCCTTGTAAATACGTTCTCCGATAAATATCTTTTCGAGCGAAGAGAAATGCAGATTTTCAAACAGTTCCGAACGCTGAATTTCCAATTCGCATCGAAGCAGCGCCAGCGTATTGTCAGTCGAATGTTTCAGTACATCCGAAACGGTAAGGAAATGAGGTTTGTCTTCCGAAATCACACAACAGTTTGGCGATATGCTGATTTCACAATCCGTAAAAGCATAGAGAGCGTCAATAGTTTTGTCGGGCGAAATGCCGGGCATTAAGTGTACCAGAATTTCTACCTCCTGCGCTGTATTGTTATCCACCTTGCGGATTTTTATTTTTCCACGCTCATTGGCTCTCAAAATACTGTCGATAAGCGAATTGGTAGTACGTCCAAAAGGTATTTCGGTAATGGTCAGTGTTTTGATGTCCATTTTGGTTATTTTTGCCCGCACTTTGACCGAACCACCACGTTCTCCGTCGTTGTATCGTGCCACATCAACATATCCACCAGTTTGAAAATCAGGATACAGCGTAAAACGCAGTCCCTTCAAGTGAGCGATGGAAGCGTCGAGCAATTCGCTGAAGTTATGCGGGAGAATTTTTGCCGACAGACCTACAGCAATTCCTTCTACGCCCTGCGCCAACAGGAGAGGATATTTCACCGGCAAGGTCACCGGTTCTTTGTTGCGGCCATCGTAAGAAAGTTTCCATTCGGTCGTTTTCGGATTAAAAACCACTTCCAGTGCAAATTTAGAAAGTCGCGCTTCGATATAGCGCGGCGCAGCGGCATCATCGCCAGTAAGAATGTTTCCCCAGTTACCTTGACAGTCGATCAAGACGTCCTTCTGTCCCAGCTGCACGAGCG
>JAITHZ010000118.1 GCA_031279795.1 Bacteroidales bacterium | reverse complement strand
GGCTTTGTGGGCTTCGTTGAATTAAAAAATCCCACGAAGTACACATAGTTCACAAAGAAAGAAATCGCTTTGCGTGCTTCGTGGGAGAAAAATCCCACAGGAGAAAAAACTTTGTGGGCTTTGTGGGCTTCGTGGAAGAAAAAAATCCCACGAAGTACACATAGTTCACAAAGAAAGAAAACGCTTTGCGTGCTTCGTGGGAGAAAAATCCCACAGGAGAAAAAACTTTGTGGGCTTCGTGGAAGAAAAATCCCACAGGAGAAAAAACTTTGTGGGCTTTGTGGGCTTCGTGGGAGAAAAAATCCCACAGGAAAAAAAACTTCGTGGGCTTCGTGGGCTTCGTGGGAGAAAAAAATCCCACGAAGTACACAAAGTTCACAAAGAAAGAAAACGCTTTGTGGGCTTCGTGGAAGAAAAATCCCACAGGAGAAAAAACTTTGTGGGCTTTGTGGGCTTCGTGGGAGACTGCCCCTACCTATGTGATCGAAAAATTATAATACATAGAATTGTTTGATTTAATGTTGATCAAAATTATTCAATGCTCATTCGTTTTTTTCCGATGTGCGCAATCAGATAGGCAAGCGGTGCGGATGTGAGGAAAAGCCAGGGTTCATCCAGCGGAACGGCGCCAATGCCGGGTCCTTTGCCGTTGGGGTCGGTCATATCGCCGTTGTCCACATCTGCGGCCAACAGCTTGTCGGACGATTCTTTTTTCAGTATACCGTCGCTGGTGGACTTATTTCTGTCGGAAAAGCTGTTCACCGAATGGCCGTTGTCGTTGTGCCGTTTCTTTGGTATAAAGGTTTTGTGGTCGGCCTCGCGCTGCTTCGATGCACTGCCAGTTTCAAATGGCGACTTTTTGGCAAATGGCCTGTAACCGTCGGCATAAGCAACTGTTACTGACAAAGAGACAACGCATAGCGCTACTGTTTTAATTACTTTGTTAATTTTCATCTTGTTTGATTTTGGTTTGATTTTGTCTTATTCTTATTTTCTGATATGATTATTCTTTGACAAATCCTTAGTATCCTCGCACTCATTGCATTCAAAAAAGATTATCAGTCATGCAATGCCTTTATTTTTTCTGTTTTCATATTTCGTTCAGTTACTGCTTTGACAATCACAACAGGCATATTTTCAGGAATTGTGACTGATAATGTCGTTGCGCTGCCAGACGGTCTGTTGCTATACACTTGTCGGCCGTCGATGTCGTACAGTGTAATTTGACGAATCGGATCGTTTGCAGTCGACAGCACGACGATGTCCGTTGAGCTGCGATAAACGGTGATTTTCTCGGCCTGTTCGCCTGCATTATCAATAACGGTTGTTGCCTGCGAGATACGCAGAAAAAAGCGCCCGTCAATGACTCTTTGCTTTTGATTGTCAAACTGATAGCTGAAGTCAGACATACCAGTAAGGTTTATGGTGCGTTTTTTTTCAACATCAATCAACTCAATATCCTGTGCGTTGTAATTATTCATTCCGGTGAATATAAGCGCAATATTGCCTGATTTTGTCGTTTTTATGCATAAAGGGACAGTTTGTATTTCGCGTCCATTTATATAATTCATTTCCAGTGCATAATCATCGGTTACCGTAAATAATTCCGGCACATTTGTGTTTGGACTGAAAAGTTTGTAAACATCCTCACCGGGCAGATAGCCGTTGTGAGCGTTGCTGAGTCTGCCTATCAGCGTGGAAGATGAATAGTTGTCGTTTCTGGCTGTGATGCGCAGGATGTCGCGTTCCGGTTCGTCGGGTGCGCGCAGACGCGAGATCGCACCTTTCGGACGCGCAATCGACAGTTTAGTCACGTCAAACGTCAAATCGACTGGCGCTGGACTGGCGCTGGCAACGACAAAGAACGACTGCATGGGCGCTATATAGCGGTCAAGCACGCCGCTGGGGTTGGATGTCCAGGTTGATCCATTGTTGGACGATGCTACGGTAGCAAACTGCGTTCCTGTCCACAGACGGTATTGCGGCATGATTTTCGTGCTGTTCGTCAGGTAAAATTCCCTGAAGTCGATGGTGGACATGTAGGGGTTTCCAACCAGAATTTCGCAAGTCGTGTTGTTGTTTGAAAAACTGTATGAAACAGGATTTGCGAACTGCCAGTCGCCGCTGTAGTTTTCAACGATAAAGCGGTATGGACGCAAACTGTCGGCAGCCGACCTATCCGTACGGACGAATGTATCGGTATCTGACATTACCTGCGCCAGGTTAACCGATTCATTGCCAATATAGTAAAAGGTATCGGATACCTTGCCGTCGTTTCCGGTCTCGCTTCTGAGGATGCGTCGAGCGGTGCACATTGCCGGATTATCGAAATAAGGAAACTCCAGGATGCCGTTTATCTGTCGCAGTCCGTAATCGCGGTGCGGAAACACCCCGTCATCCACATCTCCATGTTCCCTGTACATTTCCTGGTTACGGTATTCATTCATCCAGATTATAAAACCTTCGCCCAGATTGAACGGTTCAATCAAACTATCATACAGCCCAGTCCAGGAGCCGACATTATAGATTCCGGATTTTGGCGCAGTAATGTCGAATTTGCGCAGGAAGGTGAGCGGAAAACCGCCGAAAGCAAAATCGCCCGATACCATGCAGTGCAGCGGAGCGGAAAACATGTGCCACTGGTTGCGGCCAAGCGCTGTTGTGGATTTTCCGGCCGAGAGTTCCAGATGCGCAGCGGTAATATTGTTTGACTTTGCCTGCGTGCTGCTTTGCAATCCAAAATTAAACTGGATGAATGCTTTTTCGTAGGTAAGCCGCTGTGGTTGTCCCACTTCTCCACCCTGCATGAACCAGATACTGTTGCAGTGGTTATCGGACTTATTACCAGAGAGAAAGGGAAATGTTTCCGCCGTTCCGGATATATACACGTCGGAGCAAGAAACGGGCACATTCTTCGGCGTCCAATTATTAGGGTCGTTCCAGTTGCGGCGGGCGGCATCGGAGGTCTGCGAATTATTGCCTGGCGTCCAGAGCAATTTACTCGGATAAGGCAACAGATGAATAACCCGCGATAAAACACGGCAATTATCGTTGGTAATGTTACCCGGAGAAGATACCACCATCCGGTAATAACCTTCAGACGTTACATGCGCAGGCAGAGCATAATTCACCGAAAGCTTGCCGTTTGAGCTGGAGCCATTGGAGCCAGGAATCACCGACCATCCGCTTGTTCCATCCACGCTGTATTCCCACTGATAAACAAGATTCATCCCAAATGTATTGTTGTCGATATAGCTGCCGGTGAAAGAAAAGGATTTGCCCATGCAGAAACGAGCCTCGTTGGTGGCAGGCATGTTGATGGTGACCTGAGGCGCGCACAGGCGTACTTCGATGTCGTCAACAGCAAAATCGTTACCTCCAGTTTTCGTATTGTAATTATAAATGTCGAAGTAGATCGAAGTTACATTTTCCGGAATATCGAAGTTGAAACCATAAAGCTTCCATGGATTGTTACTCATAGAGGGAGGTAGCTGCTGTGCAGTAAATGTAGCCAGCACTGTATTGTCGGTCGAGGAATAAACTGTCCATTTCAGTTCAGCATCAGTTCCTCTTACCCAGAACGATAGATACAGGGTCGTTCCTGCGCACAGGTGGTCGATGGTTTGCTTGTAAACCTGATCTGGTGTAGATTTTCCATTGGCGATGAAAAAACGGCCAGTAGCATAATTTCCCCACGAGGTATGATCATCTTGGAAATCACCAGTCCAATTACTGGAACTCCCGTATTTTAACAATGCATAATAGCCGTCTTTGTAAAGTGTTGTTCCTGTATTTTGTGCAGCAGTTCTGGCAAACTTGTAGGTAGTCATGCCAGCCGGAAGCGCTTCTGAACTGAAATTTGAACTCTGGGAGGTCAGACCATTGCCATAGCGGTCAAAATCTTCTTTCCAGATAACTCTTCCATTGACAGCACAACCCACTGGATTAGTTGTTCCGCAGTTATCGCTCAATTCCAGGTCTACGCGAATGCGCGGGTAGGTTATGCTTCCATAGCGCGCTTCCGCGTACAATGTCTGAACAGCAGTTGCATCTTTGGTTATCCTGATAGCATCCACATTACTGCCATTGGCAATGGGAGAACCTCCGCCTGGCTGATCATACCAGAAATACTGTACGCCGGCCACAGGTGTAAAGCCCAGAGTTACATTCGCATTCTGGCAGGCATAGTATTCGCGCGACAATGGCTTATGTGTCAATATATAAACTTTGCCCGAATCAATCATCTGAAAGCAGTCTTCCACCACATACTGCACGCTGTCAAGGCCATACCATCCAGCAGCAGGCCTGTAGCGCAGATTCTTATCGGATTGAATAACTGCCGTTCCGTGATATGGAAATGGCTGTGAGGCATCGATTCGTATGCTGGCGATGTTATTGCGGGTGCAGGTACCCAAATCATTAGCCAGTACGTCAATATCAGCCGAAATTCCTGATAATGCAGATGCATAGTCAGCCTGAATATTCGTGGCAGTAATTCCCAAATAGCTGAAATGCTCAAACATGCCGGTTACCGCGAAAGTTTGTTCGTGTAACATGCCTGTCATAACCAAGCCAACTATTACACTCATTTTGCTTGAAAAAAATCGTTTCATTTTGTTGCTTTTTTTAGATTTTATATAGTGGTTAAATATTTATAAATATATGAATGTATTATAGTATTCAATTTATTATTTAAATTAAATTAAATGTAAATAAAGAATAAACATGGAAAATATTTTTATAAATGAAATACTGAATTTTATTAAGAATATCATTTGCTCAAATAAATAGTAATTTTTTTATAACTTGATTATATGGTAATTATAATTTTTATTTCGCATTAATTTTTGAATAAAACACTGAAAAAAAAGTTGTTATTAAATTTTAATGAAATAACTTTTTAAATACCTATACAAATATACAACTATTTCGCAGAATAATACAATTCTATTGTGTCATTCTGCTGGAGAAATCCTTCCTTTTAATTCACAACCCAAACATGAGTGTAAAAAATAACTATTTTTAGAATTTGTTAGTGATTAATTAGTGATTAGTGATTAGTGATTAATCGTTTGGAAATTACATGATTTTTATGTAATTTTGCGCAAAAGTGATTTATTATGCTAAGTAACAGTAATTTACCAACAATAGAAAAAAAACGGATAACCCACTCGGCAGTAATCCCTCTACTATTTGTTGGTATTCTATGGGTAATCCGGCTTCTTCAGGATGGAATGAGTTGGGATTTGTCGTTTTTCGGAATTTACCCACATAAAATGACATCGCTTCAAGGAATCGTTCTTCATTATTTAGTACATGCCGATATTGAACATTTGTGGTCGAACACACTGGTAGTGTTTATATCAGGGTGGTTTTTGTTTTATTTTTACAGTACAATCGTTTGGCGGACACTGGGCTGCCTGTGGCTTTTGACAGGTGTTTTTCTATGGTCAATCGGTCGCAGCGGTGTGCATGTTGGCGCCAGCGGATTAGCTTACGGAATAGTTTTTTTTCTCATTTTCAGCGGAATAATTCGGCAACATACTCCTTTGATTGCTGTTTCGCTGGTGGTCGTTTTTTTATATGGTAGCTTAACTTGGGGTATGTTCCCATTTTCGGAACTGATAAAACCCGACATGTCGTGGGAAGGGCATTTATCCGGAGGGTTGGCCGGCCTCATCACAGCCTTGATGTTGCAGAAGCAAGGCCCGCAAAAACCGCAGCAACTGCCTGAAGATGAAGATAGTGATTAGTGATTAAGAGAGGCTCGTAATTCTCTCTCAAGTCTGTTTTAATAATAAAGGACAAAGGTAGAATTTTTAATTGATGTTCCAACTCTCAATTCTCAATTCTCAACTCTCAACTCATCTATATTTTGTCTATATTTTTTATTTTTGAACTCCAATTATCCGGCTTATTATTAGCTATTTATAGACAATATGAAAATAAATAATCTATATTGGAACTGTATTAACATTTGTATGGTGTAATTACCATTATGTTTGCATCGTTTTTAATCAAAATTATTTCAACAAATTAATTCATTTTTATCATGAGAAAGTTTACATTTTTTGCTGCCGCATGGTTGTTGGCAGCTGGCGCTTGGGCGCAAATTAACAATCCTGTAGGAGCCGACGGTTACTACATTGTGAAATGGGACTGTGCAACTGATAATTGGGCTGCATCAAACGACTTTGAAATTGACGAAGCCATTACTTTTGCAATTGATGTGACGGGTACTGCCCTTGAAGACTGGTTGAAGGGAACTCCCGAGGTTACTGGCGCTACTCGTGGTATTGCCATTAATAAATGGTCAGGTTTTGGCGATTTTAACGGCGACAGCAATCGGTTGAAACAAATTAAGGGGAACATTTATGGCGCCACGTATGCTTTTTCGCAACTTGCAAATACGTTTGATCTTGGGCTTGCAACAGCTGCTGAGGCGGTAACCCATTTCAGGGGGACAGTTTTTGGCTTTGAGTATACTGCAACAGAGCTGGGTGCTAAATGGTATGTAAATCCTATTGATTTACATACTGAAGAAAAGAGTTTCTTTGTAACGTTGCCATATACAGGTACGAAGACAAGCGTCGAATTTTATTCAGACGATTATACCGCAGTGGGATTTTGGAATATGGCAGTCGGTGGCTACGCGCCTTCATGTGCTGAAATTGCATCGGCTGCAGGCGTCTTTTCGCTGTCTGCCGATTCTTCGGTCGCAGGGTATGAATACCACAATCTGCAGGGAATAAAACTCACGAAAGCTCCGGAAAAAGGCTTGTACATCGAAACGTCAATTCTTTCAAACGGGAATCGCGTGCATGCGAAAGTTATCAAATGAGATAACTGTTTTTCATTTCAAAAATCAAAGAAAGCGAAGTGAAAAAAGCTTCGCTTTTTTAAATTTATTTATCGAATAAAGTCTAACTATTATGAGTAACATGATTAAGCGAATAACTTTTTTCGGAATTACATTTCTTGTTACAGTCGGACTGTCGGCTCAAACACAGCAAACCGTCAGAGGCACAGTGGTTGATGCTGGTAATGAAACGATTGTAGGAGCGTCTGTTTCCATTCTGGGTACAACAACCGGTTCACTTACCGATTTGGATGGACATTTTGAATTGTCTGCATCCGAAGGAGTAACGTTGAGTGTTTCGTATATTGGATATGAAACTTACACAGAAAAAATTACGGCAGAAAAAAGCGTTTACAACATAGTATTGCAGGAAGACAAAAAAATACTGGATGAAGTATTGGTTGTTGGTTACGGTACACAAAAACGTTCCGAACTAACCGGTTCCATATCGTCAGTTCGCGCAAGCGAGATTAAGGATTTTTCATCCAAAAGTTTGGCAGAGTCGCTCACTGGTATGGCAGCCGGCGTAATGGTAACTAAAGGCGATGGTTCGCCGGGAAGCGCAGCTGATATTATCATTCGTGGAGCTGGCTCGCTCAATGGTATGAACCCATTGTATGTTGTGGACGGGGTAGCGCAGAACGCCGGTTTTAACTTCAACATGCGCGATGTAGAAAGCATTGAAATTCTCAAAGATGCAGGTTCTGCAGCGATATACGGCTCACGGGCTGCCGGAGGCGTAATACTGATAACAACCAAGCATGGCAAAAAAGGCGAAAAAGCCTCCATAAATGCCAATGCACGTTATGGATTGCGTAACATTGTCAGCAATATTAAGTTATTAAATACGGCTGACTGGATTCGTGCCCGCGACGCTTTCGGAAACGGCAGTACATTAGATGTGCTGGGTGCAGCCAGCATCAACGACTTGCCCGATACTGACTGGATGAATGTAATGTTTGATACGGGCATTGAACAGGAATACAATATCTCAATTACATCAGCATCTGAAAAGACAAATTTCTTTTTATCGGCTGGTTATTTAAGTGAAAAAGGGGTATACATGGATACAAAAGCCGAACGTTTTTCGTTTCGCAATAATTTGGAGTATAAGTTCAGCCCTCGTATTACCATTGGCGAATCTCTTTATGGGAGTACAACCAAAACGAATCCTGCAACTAATTCATCCATCTATAACCACACCATTCCTTTCCGCACCGTGCCTGTTTCTCAAGTTTATGATGCGGATGGAAATTTTGCCAAAACAAATGAAAAGGCTGGCAGTGGCCCTAACTTTGCCAGTTTGGAAGATGCTTTTCACGTTTTTAACGACAACAATTATACATTGAATACTCAGGCTTATTTGAATATCAATTTTATCAAAGGCTTGGATTTAAAACTAACCGGAGCAGGCGAATTTAACGGCTTTTCCAAAAACACATTTACTGAATACCGCGATTTTGGTCCTGTGCAGGTAAGTCCTCAACAGCTGAATGCATATGCCGGAACATTGCAAAACCTGATGTTCAACGCAGTATTGACCTATGACACGAATGTTGGCAATCACAGTTTCAAGGCAATGGCTGGGACAGAGTTATGGAAAAGAGACGGATACAATCTGAGCGTTACTGCTTACAATTTTTCAATACCTGTGGCAGAATCTATCGCATTAGCATCGGCAGGACCGACCAAAGACGCATCCGATAATTTGCCGATTGAGCGTAGAGCATCTGCTTTTGGACGTATCAATTACAGCTATTTGGGTAAATATCTGTTAACTGCTAATTTCCGAGCTGACGCATCCGATCGTTTTATCGGTAAAAATCGCTGGGGCTATTTTCCGTCCGTAAATGTGGGCTGGCGAATAAGTGATGAAAATTTTATAAAACCTTATACGGAAAACTGGCTGGACAATGCCAAAATACGCGCCAGTTGGGGAATTTTGGGTAATGATATGAGTGTACCACAATTTATGTATGAATCCACCTATTCCGGTGAAGGAATCTCTCATTCTTTTGATGGAACATCTGTCCCCAAAGCTGGTTATTGGCTGGCTACTTTCGGCAATGAAAGTTTGAAATGGGAAGAAATCAATCAAACAGACATCGGGGTTGATTTCTCATTTTTAAGAAATAGATTGACAGTGACTTATGATTATTACAACCGTCAAACGCGCGACATGCTGTATAAAGGTGATTTACCGCTATCTGCTGGGATGAGTTACTATTTCAACAGCGAAGATCCGGCCAATACGGTACCTGTTTATTTCAATGCAGGATTAGTGGAAAATCAAGGTCACGAAATCACTGTCGGATGGACTGAAAAAAGAAACAGCTTTCGCTATTCTGTCAGCGCCAATGCATCGTTTAATTCCAATATGGTTAAGCGCGTAGGGGTAGGTATATTGGAAGGAGCAAACCCGATAGATGAGGGATTAAACAAAGAATGGGAGTTACTGGCGCGCACTCAGGATGGAAATCCGATGGCCATGTTTTATGGTTATGAAGTAGTTGGTATTTTCCAAAATCAGGCACAAGTGGATGAATATAATCAACGGGCATTAGTCGCTTGGAGAGAAGCAAATCCCAATCACACAGACTACGATCCGGTAAGCGGACAACCGCTGAATCTTGAAGGAAAGCCTATTGGCATTTATTACCAGAAAGAACAGACGGGCGTCGGCGACTTGATCTTCAGCGATAATGGCGATGGCTGGGTAACACCTATATCCCGAAAATTTATTGGAAATCCTTGGCCTAAAATGACTTATGGATTGAACATCAATTTGGAATTCAAGGGATTCGATTTGAGTGCGATCTTCCAAGGCGCTACAGGTTTTGACATTATGAATCTGGTAAAACCTTATACACAAATGTTTAGCTCCGATAATACCACTGCCGATATTTTCAATACATCGTGCTTTGGAAAAGATAATAATACCGTAACTGATTTGCCCCGTATAGGGTACATGGATGATAGAGGTTCATGGATTGGCGATGGCGCCGCAAACAAAAATTATTCTACAGTATCTGGCTATCTGATAGAAAAAGGCGATTACTTGAAACTTAAAAATTTATCAATTGGTTACTCGTTGCCTCAAAATTTAGCGCATCGTGCATTTCTTGAAAATGCTCGGATATACCTCAGCGCGCAAAATTTGTTTACGCTTACTAAATATACTGGTATTGACCCTGAAATAGGCGGCAGTGTACTCATGCGTGGTGTCGACCACCAAAACCGTTATTTGCCCTCGCGACTTATTTCGTTTGGCATTGATTTGACTTTTTGATAAATAAACAGTTTATAATTAAAGATACAGATATGAAAAATAGTGCAAAAAATATTATCGGACTGTTCGCTGTTATCGGAATAATAAACAGCTGTTCTGATTTTTTCGATATTTCAAACAAGCAGACGTTATCACCCAACAATTTTCCGGCTACAATAGAGCAGGTAGATTTGGTATTGACCTCTGCCTATGCAGGCTCTCATGGCATTGGTATGTATGCTTTTTACTGGTTTCCAATGGGTATTTATTTGTATGACCACACAACAGATACGTATGGTTCGTATGATGAAAGAGCTTCCAGTATGGATAATTACACAAACATCAATAGCCGTTATACTACTCAAATGTATGTGGATATTTGTAAATGGGCAAATTTATCAACGACAGCATTAGAAGCCATCGCAGATTATCGTAAAAATTTCGCAGTGTCAAGTGAAATTTCAACGCTTGATTTCATGCAAGGACAAGCCCTGTTCAATCGTGCATTAGCTTATTGGCACGCCCAAATCTTTTTCGAAATAAAGCCCGAAGGATGGGGATTCCCATTATTTCATAGTACCGCCGACGATTTGGAAAACATGAAGCGTAAACGGGCTACTACTGCCGACACGTGGCAGTTCGTTGTGAAAGATTTGGAAGAAGCTGTACTGCTGCTTACCGGACATAACAACGATAAGTACCGTGCAACCGAATGGGCAGCAAAAGGCCTGTTGGTAAAAGTTTATATGCAAGCTGCATATATTTTCCCCGAATACAGTACGAAAGCCAAATCGTTGATGGAAGATATTTTTACCAATAGCGGTAAACGATTGGTAACACTTGACGTTTACCAGGACATGTTTTATGGTAACGCAGCTCATGAATTTAATTCCGAATCGCTGTACGAGATTGGAATGACGGTCAATTATAATCAAAATGGGCCTTGGGGTGGCTACACGACAGGAAGTGGTATGCCAATGGTAATGGCTCCCTGGTACATGGATTTGGAAATTCGCTTCAGGCTTGATGTTGAAGGCGCAGTGGATCCTATTACAAAACCTTATGATGTTATTACCTCCAAAAAAAGCAGTGAATGGGGAAATAACTTCATTCACGACGCGAATATCCGCAGATTCGGATTTCACGGCATCGGCGGCGATATAGTACCAAGACATACGTTTAATCCCGATTTTAAACCAACTAGTCCTAGATCAACTGATAACTATCCTTACAGATTGGAAGACCCTGCCTACAGACAAAAAAGTCTTGATTTGAAACATGATAAAGACAGAGTTGACCCCCGTTTGATCGTATCTGCCGGACAACCTTTTGTGGATGAATATATAGACGCCAAAGGAAGGATTACTTACTACGACCGATCAAGCGAAGTAATTACCCGCCCAGATTTACTGGCCTGGCAGCACCGTAAATTCACAAATATCAGAGGTGTTGAAATGGGGCCTTCTCCTTATGGAAAAAATCAAAGCAGTGACGCTAATTATCCGATTGTTCGTTTGGCAGATATTTATTTGTTGTATGCAGAAGCGCTAAAAGATGAAAATCCAGCATTGGCGCTGGAATATGTAAATAAGGTACATCGCCGTGCTTACGGGTATTCGCCGGATACCCCATGCCCTTACGATTACACAAGTTTTACAGACCGCACAAAAACAGTAAATGCTGACGACCATTTGGCATACGATGTATTAAAATATGAACGTTGGGCAGAATTATTTGCTGAAGGCCAATGGTGGTGGGATGTTCGCCGCTGGAAAATCGGACAGCTTGAGGCGGATTATTATAAAGAAACTCGTCATGGAAGAATCACGTGGAAAGGGGATGAGTCTTATGTTCAGCCCATACCGCAATTAGAACTTGAACGTAATGATAATATGGAACAATCTACAGGTTATCCTGGTGTGCGTTAATTGAAATATTAATCCAACATGAACAAAATTTTAAAAATCAGCAGTTTCATCGCCATTGCAAGCCTGTTTGGGGCTTGCGGTGGCGATAATATGCAGCGTGTGACTTCGCCCGACGGAAAAACGCTGCTGACCTTTTCTCTTTCGCCCGATGGTCGGCCGCTGTATTCTCTGCAAAAAAACGGCATAACTGTTATCAATGATTCGCAGCTGGGCTTTCTGCTTGCGCCAAACGACTCGCTGTATGCCGGATTCGCCATTACGGGTGTAACCGCCTCCGCGTTCGACGAAACATGGCAACAGCCCTGGGGCGAAGAAATCGATGTACGAAACCATTACAACGAGTTGAAAATTCGCCTTCAGGAACAAGCGGGGAAACGCCGCCAGCTGAACATCATCTTTCGTGCGTTCGACGACGGCGTCGGGTTCCGTTACGAATTTCCCGAACAGCCAAACCTCGCTACGTTCGAAATAGCTGCCGAACTGACCGAATTTGCTCTCGCTGTCAACGATTCAGTCTGGTCGATTCCTGCTTATAAGGGCGAATACTACGAGACGCTCTGGACAAAGTCGCTGCTCAGTTCACTGGACACCGTGACTACGCCGGTCACCGTCGAAACTGCCGACAACCGTTACATCCTGATTCACGAGGCCAATCTGACCGATTATGCAAAAATGAATCTCTATCCAGTCGGTTCGCACTTGAAAACCGACCTCACACCATGGGAAAATGGCATAAAGGCTTACGTCTCCACGCCCTTTGCAACGCCATGGCGAACGATCGTGATGGCCGACAACCTGAATTCGCTCGCAAACAGCCGCATGATGCTCAATCTGAACGAACCTTCTCGAATCGAAGACACTTCGTGGATTCGTCCTGCAAAATACATTGGAATCTGGTGGGGAATGCATCAGGAAAAATACACCTGGTCGCAGGGGCCAAAACATGGAGCAACAACCGACAATGTGAAGAAATACATTGATTTTGCAGCCTCTCACCGCATCTCGGGCGTGCTTGTGGAAGGATGGAACTACGGCTGGGATGGCGACTGGGTAACCAATGGCCACCAGTTCAAGTTTTCGCACCCCTATCCCGACTGCGACATGGATACAATCAGCAGCTACGCAGCCGAAAAGGGCGTGGAGATCGTCGGACACAATGAAACGGGCGGCGCTACCATCAATTACGAAAATCAGCTTGACATGGCCTTTGCCTTCCTCAAAGCGCACGGCATAAATGTGGTAAAGACCGGTTACGTCAATAACCTGCTCGACAAAAAAGAGCGGCACAGCAGTCAGTACGGCGTCCGACACTTCCGGAAGGTAATAGAAACTGCCGCCAAATACCAAATCATGGTCGACAACCACGAACCGGTGATGCCTACCGGCCTCCAGCGCACGTTTCCCAACCTGATGACGCAGGAAGGCGTGCGCGGACAGGAATACGATGCCTGGTCGCAGGATGGCGGCAACCCGCCGGAGCATACAACCGTTGTCCCGTTCACGCGCGGACTGGCCGGGCCTGTGGATTTTACTTTCGGCACGTTTAACTTTGACAACCCCGTGCATCCAGACACGCGCGTGCAAACAACCATTGCCAAGCAGCTGGCTTTGTATGTGGTCATTTACAGTCCGCTGCAAATGGCGTCTGATTTACCGGAGAATTACGAAGGCAATCCTGCCTTCGAGTTCATCGAACGGGTTCCGACCGACTGGGCAAAGACAGTAATTCTGGATGGAAAAATTGGCGATTACATCGTCACCGCACGAAAAGACAAGCATTCCAACGACTGGTTCATTGGCGCCATCACCGACGAGAACGCCCGTAACCTCCAGCTGAATCTCTCATTCCTTGATAAAGGCAAAATCTATAAGGCAAAAATATTCAAAGACGCCCCCGACGCTGACTGGAAAACCAATCCTAATCCGGTTCTCATCCAAGAAACGGAAATCACCTCCGATTCCGATCTGAATCTGTATATTGCTCCCGGCGGCGGGGCAGCCCTGTGGCTGAAAGCCGAAAATTGAGATCATACCAAATCAACTTAACTCAACTCGACTGAACTTGGCTTTAGTCGAGTTGTTATTATGTAGACTGTATTCCACAATGTTGTCAAAATCAGTGGATTCAGACCTTCGGAAGTGGCGCAAACTAACTTGTCGTATTTTTCGAATAAATCTCATTGATGTAAAAACCTCATTTTTACCTTATTCAAATAACAAAACAACCTCAGTAGCCATGTGGC
>JAITHZ010000088.1 GCA_031279795.1 Bacteroidales bacterium | reverse complement strand
AAATCTTTTGTCATTGGAATAATTTTCTCAACACCGTCAGTGACTATTTTCGTCGAACCTGATGCATAATCAAAAAGTTTTCCAGAGCTTTTATTGATGATATACGATCCAACACCGCCAGCCATACCGCCAATTCCGGTGATGGTTGCGATAGCTTTTTTGGGGAACATATCGCCTACGGTCGAGAAAATATTTGCCGACCAGGATTGATGCGCCGCTCCTGCAATACCCACAATGATTACCGGAACCCAAAATGTGTACTCACCCAAGGGTTGAGCCAGCAAAGCAAGAAGCGGGAAAAATGCGAAGATCAGCATGGCTTTCATTCGCCCAGCGTATGGATTCATTCCTTTTTTGATAAAATGGGATGGTAACCATCCGCCGATTAACGACAGCATTACTATTCCGTACAGCACGAATATGGCAAGCATTGCGCGCGGATCTTCCAGTGGCCGTTCCCATGTCAAGCCATAAACGTCTTTTAAATATTTGGGCATCCAAAACAGATAAAACCACCAAACTCCGTCAGTCATGAATTTCCCAAAAGCAAATGCCCATGTCTGACGATATTTAAAGCATTGAATGAAAGAAACTTTGTCTTTTTTAACGTTTGTCTGAGCCGGTTCGCTGTCTGAAAGAATGTATTCAAGTTCCACTGCGTTTACTTTGGGATGCTTGTCGGGTTTATCATAAATCAAAACCCAGAATCCCATCCAAAGAAATCCCAGCGCGCCAATGATGATGAATGACAACTCCCACCCCCATGCTTGCGCTAAAAACGGAATACTTAGCGGCGCTATCATGGCGCCAATGGTGGAACCTGCATTGTAAATACTTGTTGCATAAGCCCTGTCTTTTTTGGGGAAAAATTCAGATGTAGCTTTGTTGGCGGCAGGAAAATTACCCGCTTCACCCAAAGCTAACACAAATCGGGAAAAGATAAACAATGTAACGCTTATGTTTACTATCATTCCTGTGTCGCTCACCGTTTTAAGGATATCGCTTGCCCCTTCGAAGCTGAATATCCATTCGCCGGATATCCAGCCAGCCGTTACAATTCCGACCAGCGCGTGCAGACATGCGCCAACAGACCATATACCAATTGCCCACAAAAAGCCTTTTTTGGTGTCGAGCCAGTCAACAAACCGTCCTGCAAATAACATACAAACAGCATAAAATATTGAAAACCATGCCGTGATGTTACCATAACTGTCATTTGTCCAGCCAAATTCTTTCACAATGTAATCAGGCGCTGTTATTGATAAAACCTGCCTGTCCATGTAATTAACAAATGTTGCTACAAACAGCAACGAACATACTACCCACCGGTAATTTGTCATTTTTTGTGTATTCATTCTTAAAAAATTAGTTGATTATCACTTATTAAATTGTTTTACTTTGCTAATGATACATAATGTATCTTTACACAGTTGGGTAATTTTATCCCATTCGCCAGCGGCTATCACTTCCTTCGGAAAAAGGTTCGATCCCATTCCTACACAGGTTACACCGGCGTCAAACCAGGCTTTCAGGTTGGCTTCTTCGGGTTTTACTCCGCCGGTAACCATCAACTGCGACCACGGCATCGGCGCTTTCAGGCCTTTTACGAAATTCGGTCCCAGCACATCGCCTGGAAACACTTTGCACAAGTCGCAGCCAGCTTCCTGCGCAAATCCCACTTCCGACACCGAACCGCAACCGGGTGTATAGGGTATCAGGCGCCGGTTGGCTACTTTGGCTACATCGGGATTAAACAGCGGGCCTACTATGAAGTTTGCTCCAATTTGGATGTACAGCGAGGCTGTCGGCGCATCGACTATTGAACCGACGCCCAGTATCAATCCCCGACATTCGCTCGCTACATACTTGCTTAACTCGCCAAATACTTCATGGGCAAATGTTCCACGGTTGGTGAACTCGAAAGCTCTCACTCCTCCTGCATAACAGGCTTTTACTACATTTTTTGCAGTTTCGACGTCATGGTGGTAAAACACCGGTACCATTCCGGTAGATGACATCGCTTCCAATACTTGAATTTTACTGTATGACATTTTTTATCAATTGTATTACATTTAAATCTTACCGTTGGACTCTTCCGCTGGCATCGCCACCGGCCAATGCTTCGACTTCTTCGATGGACACCAGATTGAAGTCGCCGTTGACGGTATGCTTCAATGCAGACGCAGCAACGGCAAATTCCAGAGCCTCGCCCTGTCCTGTTTTAGTGAGCAGGCCATGAATAATGCCGCCGGAGAAGGAATCTCCTCCACCTACTCTGTCAATTATAGGGTTAATTTCGTAACGTTTGGAAACATAGAAATCTTTTCCATCATAAATCATGGCTTTCCATCCGTTGTGGGTGGCCGAAAATGACTCGCGCAACGTGGAGATGACATATTTAAAATCGAATGCATCAGCCATTTGCCTGAAAATTTCCTTGTAGCCTTCGGCTTCCGTATGGCCGCCCTCGACATCGGCGTCGGGCTTGAATCCCAAGCACAGCTCGGCGTCTTCTTCATTGCCTATGCATACATCGACATACTGCATCAACGGACGCATGATGGACTGAGCTTTTTCCTTCGTCCAGAGTTTCTTACGGAAATTTAAATCAACCGATACGGTTACGTTATGACGTTTGGCGGCTTCGCAGGCCTGTTTTGTCAATTCGGCAGCTTTATCCGATATGGCCGGAGTAATGCCCGACCAGTGAAACCAACTTGCGCCTTTCATGATGGTTTCAAAATCAAAATCAGAAGCTTCGGCTTCGGCCATAGCCGAATGTGCACGGTCGTAAATCACCTTGCTTGGCCGCATCGACGCGCCGGTTTCCAGATAATAAATTCCTACACGGTCGCCGCCGCGTGCTATATAATCGGTCTTGACGCCATACTTCCGCAGGGCATTGACAGCTGCCTGACCAATTTCGTGCTTGGGCAATTTCGTTACAAAACAGGCTTCGTGTCCGTAATTGGCGCAACTGACTGCCACATTGGCTTCGCCGCCGCCATATACCACGTCAAACACGTCTGACTGTACAAACCGTGTATTTCCCGGAGTGGATAAGCGGAGCATGATTTCTCCCATCGTTACAATTTTCTTACTCATTCTTTATCGTTTTTGCTGTTAAAAAATTATTAGAATTTTAAAAAGTTTTTTGCATTATTATATGAAATATTTTCGACCATTTGTTCCAAAAACGGCAATTCGCTTTCGGGCAACAGGCCTTTTTCCACATCCTGTCCAATCAGGTTACACAGAATCCGGCGGAAATATTCATGCCGCGGATACGACAAAAAGCTGCGTGAATCCGTCAACATGCCAACAAAACGGCTCAACAGGCCAAGTACCGACAGTGAATTCATCTGCGCTTCCATTCCTGTCTTCTGATCCAAAAACCACCACCCTGAACCAAACTGTATTTTTCCTGCTGCAGAACCGTCCTGAAAATTACCTATCATCGTAGCAATCAAATCATTGTCGCGTGGATTCAAGTTGTACAGTATCGTTTTTGCTAATTTGTTTTCCGTATCCAGCCGGTTCAAAAATTTGGACATGCTTTTGGCAACCGTAAAATCGCCTATCGAATCAAATCCCGTGTCTGGACCTAATTGATTGAACAGGCGCGTATTATTGTCGCGAATAGCGCCATAGTGAAACTGTTGCGTCCAGCCTTTTCCATGATCCATGACGGCAAATTCAACCAGCATGGCCGACTTGAATTTCACTATTTCTTCCTTTGTCAATTCGGCACCGCCATACACCTTATTATATATAGCATTGATTTCGGACTGAGTGTAGTCTTCGGCGTAAAATTCTTCAATACCGTGGTCAGAAAGTTTGCATCCAACTTCTGCAAAAAAATCATGTCGTTTTTGCAATGCTTCCAGCAAGTCGGAAAAACTGGAAATGGTTATTCCCGATACAGCTGAAAGTTTTTCGACATATGCGCGAAAATTTGCCGGCGATTCTACTGCCATCGCTTTGTCCGGACGCCAGGTGGGCAACACCTTTATCGCAAATCCTTCGTCCTTCAGCGCAATGTGATATTCCAGCGAATCGGCGGGGTCGTCGGTGGTACAGACAACCTGCACTCGGTACTTTTTCATCAATCCCCGTGCGGAATATTCCGGAGTTTGCAGTTTGGCCGTACATTCGTCGTATATTTCTTTTGCCGTTTCGGGACGCAAGATTTTCTCCACGCCAAAAGCCGTTCTCAGTTCCAAATGCGTCCAGTGATACAGCGGGTTACGCATGGTATAAGAAACGGTTTCCGCCCATTTTTCGTATTTTTCGTACCAGGTTGTATCCTTGCCCGTACAGTAGCGCTCGTCGATACCGTTTGTTCGCATGGCTCGCCATTTATAGTGGTCGCCCTCCAGCCAGATCTGTCCCAGATTCTCAAACTTCCGATCTCGGGCAATAAATTCCGGATTCAGATGACAGTGATAATCAATAATCGGCATGTTGGCCGCATGTTCATGGTACAAGCCTTTGGCTGTGTCGGTTTCCAATAAAAAATCCTTGTCTAAAAATTTTTTCATGATAACTTTTTATTTAGTATGTAAATTTGTAATTGTCGCCTGTATCAATTTATACACGCAGATAACACAGACTTTACAGCAAATGGCAACTGTCAGTTGCTGTCGCTGAGAAATCATTCAATCAAGTCATCTGCGTGTCGTACCAAAGAAAGGGGATTTGGGATGGATAACAGATTTACTCTGGTTTTGTTGCAGCAACGACGCCACGGAAATAACCGATTGATTCGGCAATTCCCATAAACGGGTCATTCATGTTCCGTTCGTGTTCAAGGCTGCAAACACCGGAATAGCCCACTTTACGCAAGGCTTTTACCAACGCAGGGAAATTAATGATTCCCCGTCCGATTTCTACCGAATAACCCACTGCGGTAGAGTCAGTTACATCTTTTATGTGCATGTCAAATATGCGGGAATGATATTTTATCAAGTCGCCAACAGGATCTTTTCCGTTGCGATAGTTATGCCCGATATCGAAACAAATACCCATCCGATGATCTAAATCTTTTGTATTTTGCCATACGTCGTCGGCATCGGGATAAAGCGTAATATCCGGCCCGTGCAGATGAATCGCAAATCGAAAATCATATTCCTGAACCTTCTTTTCAACATACGGCAGCAAATCTTCGTTCGGCACGCCTACAATCAATTTCACGCCAACCCGTCGAGCATATTCAAAGGCACGGTCAACTTCGGATTCTGTTTTCATGTAAATTGGTCCAAAAGCATATCCAGTTACGCCTTTCTTTTTCAAACGGGCGTGA
>JAITHZ010000332.1 GCA_031279795.1 Bacteroidales bacterium | reverse complement strand
GGATGCTGTTTCTTTTTTATATGACTATAAATTTTCGAAATTTAACAATTTGTCAGGATTACAGATTGAAATAATGTCTATATTTGCATTTTTTAATCTTGACAGATGAAATACTATATCGTAGCAGGAGAAGCATCAGGCGATTTGCATGCATCGAACCTGATGTACGCTCTGAAGAAGCAGGACGAACAAGGATCGTTCCGCTGTTTTGGAGGCGATTTGATGCTGGCACAAGGCGGTACGCTGGTTAAGCATTACAGAGAAATGGCATTCATGGGGTTTATACCGGTACTGTTGAATATCCGTAAGATAATGTCAAACATGGCATTATGCAAGAAAGATATTTGCGCATTTTCACCCGATGTCGTCATTCTGGTCGATTATCCTGGATTTAATATGCAGATAGCCAAATTTGTGAAAACGAAATTGCACATACCGGTCTGTTACTATATTTCGCCGAAAATATGGGCGTGGAAAGAATACCGTATCAAAAGCATCCGCAAGTATGTAGATAAAATGTTGTCGATCTTACCGTTTGAGGTAGCATTTTACGCAAAGCATCGCTATTCGGTTGATTATGTGGGGAATCCTACTGTCGATGAAATTGCTGGCAGGGAATTTCAAACCGAAACATTTCTTGAATTTATATGTACGGAAGGATTGCCTGAGAAACCGATAATTGCCTTACTGCCAGGCAGCCGCAATCAGGAGATTTCTGCAAATTTGCCCGTGATGCTGCATGCCGTCCAAACGTTTACCGATTATCAGTGCGTCGTAGCCGGTGCGCCGGGTATTGAACCTGAATTTTACCGTAACTTTGCAGACGTTCCTGTTATTGCCGGAAAGACATACCGGCTGTTGCAGCAGGCATCGCTGGCGCTGGTGACCTCTGGCACGGCAACGCTGGAAACGGCTCTGCTGCGTATTCCTCAAATTGTGTGTTACGGAGTTGGCGGTGGACGTTTTACATACTGGATGTTCCGCACGTTTTTACATGTCGATTACATCTCGCTGGTGAATCTGATTGCTGGAAAAGAAGTGGTGAAAGAATTGATTGCGCATTTGTTTTCTGTCAAGAACCTGGCACATGAAGCGGCCTGTATTTTGCATAATGATTTGCACCGACAGGAAATTTTGGAAGGATACAACCATGTGATTCGAGCATTAGGGGCATCCGGCGCACCGGAAAATGCTGCGAAATCAGTCATGTCGCTAATCGAATCGCATTCTTGAATTTGAATGAGATACTATTTTTTTAACTTGCCTGTACGGTGTATAGCAAATTAAAAAAGCGAATGAATACATTATTGTCAATGCTAAAAAAGCATAATAAACAATAACCGAGAAGAGTGATATACTTTTCATAAACTGATAGATTAATGTGTGTTTTCTTTTATACAACGAAAAACATTGCATTTTGTTTTACTTTTGCACAAAGAAATTGAATTTTTATGGTTAAAATAGAGATAGACAAGAGTTCTGGGTTCTGTTTTGGAGTTGTGAATGCAATCAAACAAGCCGAAGCCGAATTGAAAGCCGACGAAATTTTGTACTGTTTGGGCGACATAGTACATAACAGCCACGAAGTTAAGCGATTAAATTCTATGGGGCTACAAACCATCAATCACGAAGAACTTTCGAAATTGCACGACGTAAAAGTATTGCTTCGTGCGCACGGAGAACCTCCTTCGACCTATGAGATTGCCCGTAAAAACAACATCCGGATAATCGACGCCACATGTCCGGTTGTTTTGCAGTTGCAACGAAAAATCAAGAAAACTTTCGATAATCTTGAACAGAAAGATACGCAGATAGTTATCTATGGAAAAAATGGCCATGCGGAAGTAAATGGTCTGGTTGGACAAACAGAAAACAAAGCAATTGTGGTAGAGAATGTCAGTGATTTGGACAAAATAGATTTCAGTCGTCCAATAAAATTATTTTCCCAGACAACAAAATCGTTAGACGGTTTTTCGGAAATTGTCGAAAAAATAAAAAGCAGGGCGCACGAAGCTGTCAAGTTCGAATATTTTGATACTGTTTGTCGACAAGTCTCCAGTCGAATTGACAAAATCCGCGATTTTGCATCGGAATACGATTTGATTTTTTTCGTAAGCGGCGAAAAAAGTTCAAATGGAAAAATTCTGTACGAAGAATGTCATCAGGCAAATCCCAATTCCATCAGAGTATCAGGGCCGAATGACATTGAAAAATCCATGCTGAAAAATGCTCAATATATCGGTATATGCGGCGCTACATCAACGCCCAAATGGCTGATGGAAGAAATTGCCGAAAAAATTAAACTCCTGTTGAATGGTGAAAATGAAAAATAAACAATAAACAAAACGATTTTCTGATTTTCTGATTTTCTAAGAATTTAACCCATTTTCCAACAGTTCGTCGGCAATTTTGACGCATTGAAGACAAGACGTCTTCGCATTTTTTTTAATTGCTTTGCAGGTAATATCGCCGGCCAATGTGTTGAATTTCTCCAGCACGGAAGGTTTGCCTTGTTCTTTCAGCAAAGTTTCCACAGCATACAATGCACCGCACAGTCCGTTTTTGGCACGCCCGCCGCCATATGCGCGAAATTCATCAATACGGCTTGGGGAAATAGTTAATTCACTTTCAAAGCCTTTCAATATTGACTGTGCGCAATTTAAATTTTCCGGTTTGACATGAAAATAGGTATCCGATCGTATCCGAACATCTCCTGTCTGTTTGTTTTCCATTTTCGGTCGTTAAAAAAATTGGTTTCAAATGTAGAGAATTAAATTCATTCTGTCCGATTGTGCACTCGTTTTCGCCGTAACGACAAGAATTATAATCGCTTAATTTTTATTTGCCAACAGTTATTCCACATTCAAAAATGCTGTCAGAGGGCTGCTGGCATGTGCAATATGTTGCATACTTGCAAGTTGAGCATTGCGAGCTATTCGACCACATTCGACTGCCATGCGAAAAGCATCAGCCATAGCAACGGGGTTGCCGGCAACAGCAATTGCCGTATTTACCAGCACAGCGTCGGCGCCCATTTCCATAGCGTCGGCAGCATGTGACGGCGCACCGATTCCGGCGTCGATCACCACCGGCACGCGGCTTTGTTCTATGATTATTTCAAGCAAGTCGCGAGTTCGCAGTCCTTTGTTTGTGCCGATTGGAGCGCCGAGCGGCATGACTGTAGCTGCTCCAACTTCTTCCAGTCGCTTGCACAGCACAGGATCGGCCTGAATATACGGCAAAACGACGAATCCCAGTTTGGCCAGTTCTTCCGTTGCGATAAGCGTTTCGACGGGATCAGGCAACAGATAGCGAGGATCGGGATGAATTTCGAGTTTCAGCCAGTGAGTTTCAAAAGCGTCGCGAGCCAGGCGGGCGGCGAAAACGGCTTCCCTGGCGTTGCGCACCCCCGATGTGTTGGGCAATAGCTGTATGTTCGGTTTTTGGATATGTACCAGCATATCGTCGTGTTTATTGTTGAAATCCAACCGTTTCATGGCTACAGTCACCATTTGTGTCTGCGAGGCTTCGATGGCTTGACTCATGATGCTGTTTGAACTGAATTTTCCGGTTCCAAGAAAAAGACGGGAAGAAAATTCTTTTCCAGCAATTATTAGTTTGCTCATATTTTTAGAATAGACATAAAAAATAATAATTTATCTTAACTCAACATTTTTTCCATTTCAGCCAAAACGCGGTCGGGGTTGTCCGAATTGCTTTTTTTTCTGCTTTTCTGGAAAATTTCTTCAAATTCCTGCTGCGAGGAAAAACGTGTCTGCAAGGATAACAACACGGCATATTTCAATTTTATCTCCTTGATTGTATTTTGTTGGGTTTTCATTTCCCTTTTCAGAAAATCCACGTCTAATTCCCTGTTTCTGGTCATTTTCACCATCATTTGGATAGCCGATTTACTGGTGTTTGCGATGCTTTTCGGATTGTTGTATTTTTTGCCATTCTGCTCCTGCAAACTGTCTTTCAGTTCAAACTGCAAATCATCGACCTGCATTTCCAACTGGTTGATTTTATCAACATATTCACTGTTGATTTTAGCTAATTTTTCTTCAAAATCTTTTTCCAACATTCGTGATTTTCGCTGAAAATCTCGCCATGTATTGATATTCAACATCTGTAGTGCAGCTTCTTTTTGTCGCAGTTCGTGGATGATGTTTTCACATTGGTAATAATTGAAGTCGACATCACGGTTGCTGTCGTACCATTCGGTGAATTTTTTGATTTGAACTTTCAGTTGCCGGTTTTCTTCATCCAACCGTTCTATTTTGGCTAATTTATTAAAATTCAGTATACTTATCTGGCTGTGAAAATCTTGTTCCTGTTCTATCAATTTCTGATTCAGATCCTGAATTGTTGATAGATATTCCTGAATGTTGAAGTCATAATGTTCTTTACTTTTAAAAATTTGAGTCGACAGGTTTTCATTTTCAAGCGCCAGTTGTCGGTTTTTTTCATCCAGTATTTCAGGTTCACACGTGTTATTTTGCAACTTTTTTTCTAATTCGTGATATTTCGTTTCCAGTTCGGCATAATTAATAAGCTGGTCTGTCAATTTTACATTTTCGAGAAGTAAAAGTCTGTTCTTTTCTTCCAGATTGTTCATGCTTTTTTCCGTTTTTT
>JAITHZ010000316.1 GCA_031279795.1 Bacteroidales bacterium | reverse complement strand
TGACTCTTTTTGTTAAAAGGATTTTGTTATTTTTTATTCTTGTAAAACGAGGCACTACAAACATGGCAATAATGGCGGAAACTATGGAAAGAATGGCGGACAATCTTCCCAATGCCCCTAATTGGGCAACAGATGCAGTATTACCAAATGTAGACATTAGCCAAATAGTAATTTGTCCGGAAAAAGCGTAATACCCAGATACAGGCAAAATTCGTTTCACCACTTTCAGAATTTCTTTTCTCTCTCCATCATCCCCACCTTCCTCCTCATTTATAAACCCACTCGCTATTTTCCTCAATCTTACATTCCCCCAAATTCTTGGAATCCCGCTGGCAATAATTGCAACAAATGCCCAAGGAAAAGCAAATAGGGTTAAACCTGTCAAAATCAATCTCCCAATTCCTACTTCTACCTGATTCCTTTGTAATGGCGTAATTGCCTGATGCAACTTAACCGGAATTTGCAACAAATTATCCGATAGTGCAGCATAAAAAGCCGGGATTAACGATGCGGTAATTAAAATGGTGGTAATCCACGTAGCACCATGATGCAGCAATAAATAAGCCAAAATAGGTAATGAAACAATCAAACTAAATCCGGCAAATTTTCGCCGCAAATCCAGTCCGGTTGCTAAAACCGCCCCCAATTTTTGTTTATCCTGCCATACTTTTCCGCCTTGCGCCATCACCCCCGTCGAAATTCCGCCATCGGATAAAACTGTCATCGTTCCCAGCATCGTATTGGCAAGAGTATAGAGCGCGTATTCCTCTACCGGCAAAAGTCGAATAACTAAAATCCCGCTGATAAAACCAACTGCCTGCACAATCACTTGCGCCAAGCCCGTAATGGTAATAAGTTTTAGCCAGTAATTTATTTTTTGTTTATTAATTGTCAAATTGATAGTTTCAAAATTTTCATGTTCGACGTAGCTGTGCTACCCGATGGGATGTCTATTTTGCATGAATGTAATATATTCTCATCCCTTAATTGGAAAAACATTGTTCTCCCCACGTTGAGGCTGTTTCAAAAGCACACGTATAACACAGATTCGACCCGCGCACAACAAAGCTCATTTTATCCAATTATTTCCCCGTTCCAAAGTTGATGTAAGAAAACATTCCATGGAAATTTTAAATTTACAGTGTTTTTTTTAAGGCAGCACTTTAAATTTACAATGTAAATTTAAAGTTGAGTACCTGCTGGCGCTGCTTTGCAAGCCGTGCAGAGTATGTTTTTCGTCTATTACCGCTCTTGTCCAAAGTTCTATTGGGTGTATGCGAAAGTGTACTCCTGCAGAGAGACAGTGTTTTCAAAAATATTTACTGTTATTATTATTTATTAGCCATACAAGGCGGCAGTTCTGTTTTCTATCAGAATGTGGCGAGATGCTACGCTCAACGGCATCTCGGCTAACTGTTGCTGTTTGTATCATCCGATAATGTTTTTGATAGCATATAGCGGAATAACCTTGATTTTGTCATATTCAGTAAAATTTTCTAACGAGGTACGATAACCGAATTTCAAGTCTTTTTCTTTCAAAAACAGATGCAAACTTTGCATTTTACCCTGTTTGCCCGATTTAACCTCCACCGGAAGAATTTCATAGCCCTTTTGAAGAACATAATCGACTTCGGCATGAGAATTTTTTTCTTCCCGCTGCCAGTAATATAGTTGTGCCATTTCGTAGGGTGATGTTGCTTTCAGCAATTCCAAACCCACATACAGTTCGGCAATATTTCCTTTGTTTACAAAATCAAAATCATTACTTGTCAAAATATCCGACAGTTGCAAACCAAGCAAGCGTTGCAACATACCGGTATCTAACAATAATATTTTTCTGTACTTTGCGTTTATCTCAGCGCCAAGCGGTAAACCGTTAGCAGAAGTATGCACCGCCGGAATTACCAATCCTGCCATTGTAAGCAGTTCTACAGCCTCTTTGATTTGTTTTGGATTGTATTTTTGTACTGCATTTGAATATACAAATTTATGCCCTGTCTGCCTTACTACGCTTTGAAGCGCCTCATATATTTGCAATGAAGGTACACGTTTCTTGTATTTTGCAAAATCGGTACGGAGCGAGTTAATCAAGTCGTCTAAAACCAACTGGCAATGGTACATGTCTTTGCCCGAAACGTAGCCGGCAACTACTTCCGGCATTCCGCCGATAATCAGAAAAACGCGCAGAATTTCAATTGCCTTATTGTGTAAAGCCGTGTCTAAAGGCGTCTTAACGTTCGATTTTTGAACAGATTCGCGTAAAATATTGTAGCCACAGGCATCCAAAAATTCATAGAACGAAAACGGATACATAAACAGCGAACGAATACGCCCAACACCGAATGAAGACAATTCTTCCATTGCAAATTCAAGCAACGAGCCTGCGGCAATCACGTGCAATTCGGGAAAATCTTCGTAAAAATATCTGAGCGACGAAATTGCCGGCAGGCATTCCTGTATCTCGTCAATAAACAGTAAAGTACGCCCCGGAATAATCGGAACTTGTTTTATTGCCGAGACATTTTCACATAGTAACTTAGGATTAAGCGATTTGGCGGCGAGAAAGACATTGCGTATTTCTTCATCTTTATCAAGATTAAGTTCCAAAAAATAATCGAACTTTTTACCAAAATTCCTTACCGCCGACGATTTTCCAACCTGACGTGCTCCTCGCAACAGAAGGACTTTCCGACTTGAATCTTCTTTCCATTTTAATAATTCCCTGTCAATGTGTCTGTTTATGTATATTTCGCCTTTTTTCATAACCAAAAATCAGTCATTTTTATCAAAAATCAAAGGCAAAAGTACTTTGTTTTTTGCGAAAATCCAAATCTAAGATAGATTTAGATAACTTTAATTTCGTTTCTGTTTCACTCACGACGACTGCGAAGCAGCATTTTTGTGGCGCTTTGCGCTTGGTAAGTAAAATCCTTCTCTAAAAAGCATTTCTCGGGGACATCGGAAAAAGTAATTCTTCCGGTTTTATACTTATTTTCAGGTGTTTAACTGTAGATTGCTCCTCCAGATTACCCGCCTCTATCACAGAGACGTGTGTTTGGGGAGGGCGCAAAGATAATATTTTATTTTTTCCTTGCATTATTTTTCTACATATGAAAAATAGCATTCTTTATAACTATCTGATAACATGTCTATTATAATTAGGAAAATTTGAATTTTCCCGTATCTTCATCAGTTGTATTTTTCCTGTTTTTTCCCTGTATCTTTCTTCCTGTTTTTTCCAAAATTCCCCATTTTTAACATACATTCACCTTTTTGTCTGCAATTAACATGCTTATTATTAGCAAATTATCCCCAAACACACGTCTCTGTGATAGAGACGGATGCTGTTTTATTGCAGTATTCGA
>JAITHZ010000293.1 GCA_031279795.1 Bacteroidales bacterium | reverse complement strand
GGCTATTTGCCGCGAAATTTCCGGACGTTTAACTGTTTCCAGATAATTGATTTCGTCCGACAATTTTTTGTACCCCTCTTCTGTCATATAGCTTATTGCCATAATACATCCTCCATTTTTATGAATATTTATAATTTATTAAATAATTAAAAAACAATTCCGACAAAGCCGGAACTGTAATCGTTATAATTTAGTACAAAAGTAATCGTTTTTTGTATAATCACAAAATTACGGCTAATTTTTATTCGTATTCAGTGTAATTAATTTCTGTTTCGCAATAATTTCGTCGGGCTTTCTTATTCTATTATTTGTAACGCTTTCTTTAATTCAGGCAAAAATGGCGTCATCACCATATCATTGTAATGGGACAAGTATTCCGGATCAAATTCCGGAAAAACAGAGGGTAGATTCCATAGTTTATTGAATCGCATTATTTTTTGTTTATGTTCTTCATACGATTTTGTGTAATAATGATTTATACGCATATAATCTACCGTTGCATCAAGTTGGGGAGAAAAAGATTTCATTCCTCTGAAAACCGGATTTCCCTTCTCGTTATATCCCTTCAAATCAAAAAAATGAATGGCAAAATGCACTCTGAACTGGATCACTGTTCGCGGGTTTATGATTGATTTTACCTGCACCGCAACGCCGTCGCTCTTGGTATAATTTTCCATAACAAGACCTTCCTGTTTTGAATAATAGCCTGAATATCCATACATTACCCAATTGATACATAATGATGTAAATGGCTTCTTTTTGATCGTTTTTCTTATTTCGTCAAATTCTTCCATGATGTTCTTTTTCCTGAGCGGAACAATAAATTCGTCAATGTCGATCAATGCAATCCACTTGAACCTGTTTCTATATTCTCTAATGGAGTCAGTATAAAACTTGTCTTCTGACTGAAAAATGTTTCCTTCAAAGAAGCGATAAATTACCTCGCCGGAACGAATGTAAGGCGCCAACACTTCCTGCAAATTGTCGTCGCTCTCGTTATCGTAAATAACGAACCGCTCAACGCCAATAAGTTTGTGGTATTCAATCCATTCCAGAATGTATGGCGCTTCATTTTTTACTTTTGTTATAATTGCCAGATTACACTCAAAACTGTCGCGATTGTGCAGTAAATAATTCCAGCAAACCTCAATATGTTCGGGTATGTATTTAAAAAGCTCCAAATAACAGCGCATTTTCCAGATTTTGAATCTGATGGTTGACGTTGCGAATTTTCCGAATATTCTTTTTAACGGAAGCAAAAGCATAAAAGCATTGTCATTATTTTGTTAATTCTTAATCAGTTGCAAGAATCACAGCTGCTATCGCATCCGCAGCATTTTTCCGGAGGATTTCGGGCATACTCCAGTTCTTCGGGCGAAGGTTCGCGTACTTCTTCCACTTGTCCTACAAAATGCAGCGTATCGCCAGCCAGCGGATGGTTGAAATCCATCACCACCGAATTGCCAGTAACAGATGCAACAATACCCGTCAGCTGGTTACCGTCTTCGTCAAGCATAGGCACGATGGCGTTTTCCACGATTCGTTTTTCGTCGAAAGTTCCATCAATTTCAAACATGTTTTTGGGCAGTTCAAGTACTTTTTCGTCAAGATATTCGCCATAAGCTTCATCAGGGAAAAGGGTAAAGTCGAAACTGTCGCCGGGAGCAAGTCCAGTCAGTTTTTTTTCAAAGCTGTCTAAGGTCAAACCCAGACCTGATATGAATGTAAAATGCTGATCTTCGGATGTTTCCTCAACCAAATCCTGTTCTGCTGAGTCGCCTGCATAAAGTTTATACGAAACGGCAACAAATTTATAAGGAGAAATTTTCATTTTGTGTGAAAGATGTTTAAATTATTTATTTATATTTTTTGACTGTTAATATCTGACAAAGTTTCGCCACATTCAGGGCAAGTTTCGCCTGCCTCGTTGGAATGTAGCGAATGTCCACATCGGCAAACCCAGCCGGTTAACCGTGCAGGATTTCCCGTCCATAGCGAGTGTGGAGGCGCATCCTTTGTCAGGACGGCGCCTGCTCCGATTAAGGCGTATTCCCCGACGACATGACCGCACAAAATTGTGGCATTTGCGCCAATTGTCGCTCCTTTTTTAATCAACGTTGGCAAAAACGTATTTTTTCGATTAATGAAACTTCTTGGTGTAAGCACATTAGTAAATACGCAAGAAGGTCCGAGGAATACATCGTCTTCGCACACAACGCCAGCGTACACCGAAACATTGTTTTGCACCTTCACGCGGTTTCCCAGCGTCACTCCCGGCGCAACGACCACATTTTGTCCAATAGTGCAATTCCGTCCGATGACGCAGCCACTCATGATATGTGTAAAATGCCAGATATGAGTACCTTCGCCTATTTGACAGCCGGTATCAATCACTGCCGTAGGATGTGCAAAAAAACTGGCGTTATCGGTTTGCATACATTTGGTTGTAATAATTGACGTAATCGCCGCTGGTAACGTCATCCACCCATGCCTGATTGTTCAGATACCATTCAATCGTTTTCACTATTCCGGTTTCAAAATCAGTTTCGGGCGTCCAGCCCAATTCTGCCGTAATCTTGGCGGGATCAATGGCATAGCGCAAGTCGTGGCCAAGCCGGTCGGTTACGAATGTGATCAGTGAATCGTTAATCCAGTCAATATCAATTTCGCCGGAAGCAAGCAATTCCTTTTTTTTGAGAACGTTGCGGTATGCCGGATTTTCTTTCAGCAGGCGGTAAATGGTAGCAATTGTAAGTTTTACTATTTCAATGTTTTGTTTTTCGTTGTGTCCGCCCACATTGTAAATTTCACCGTTGTGTCCGTTTTGCAGCACAAGGTCAATTGCCTTGCAATGGTCTTCTACATACAGCCAGTCGCGCACATTTGAACCGTCGCCGTAGACAGGAAGTTTTTTCCCTTCCAGAATATTTTTGATAATAAGCGGAATAAGTTTTTCGGGGAAATGATATGGGCCATAATTGTTTGAACATCGGGTGACTGTGACCGGCGCTTTGTAAGTTTCGGCATAGGCGATGACAATCAGGTCGGCGCTGGTTTTGGATGCGCTGTATGGGCTTCTTGGCGCGAGCGGCGTTGTTTCGGTGAAATATCCTGTTGCGCCCAGACTGCCATACACTTCGTCTGTTGAAACCTGATGAAACCTGACGTTCGGCTTCCACAACGGATAACCCTTTGCGTCCTTACCCGTTGTCCAGTGTTTTTTTGCAGCATCCAGCAGATTTTGTGTGCCAAGTATGTTGGTTTTCAGGAACAGTTGCGGGTTTTCAATGCTTCTGTCCACGTGACTTTCTGCTGCAAAATTTACCACGCAGGAAAAGTCGTGTTCGCGAAACAGACCTTCCACCAGTTCGGCATCGCAAATGTCGCCTTTTACGAACTGACAGCGGCTGCCGTCCAAATCGGGCAGTATAGTTCCCAGATTTCCTGCATAAGTGAGTGCATCCAGAACAACAATGCGGATACGGCTGTGCTCCCGTAACATGTATTTCACGAAATTGGCTCCGATAAATCCAGCGCCTCCCGTGACAAGATAAGTTTTATCCATAAGTTTCGATTAATGATTAGCCAATAAATCCAGTAAATATTTCCCGTAGGCCGTTTTATTTAATTCATTTCCAAGTTTTTCCAGCTGCACCGACGAAATCCACCGGTTTCGCCACGCTATTTCTTCGATGCAGGACACATAAAAACCCTGCCGTTTTTGAATGGTTTCCACGAAGTTGGACGCTTCGAGCAGGCTGTCGCAGTTGCCTGTATCCAGCCACGCAAAACCACGTCCGAAAAGCTCAACCTTTAGCGTTTTTTCATATAGGTAAAGTTTATTCAAGTCGGTTATTTCCAGTTCTCCACGTTTGGAGGGTTGCAAGCTTTGCGCTTTTTTTACAACTGTATTGTCATAAAAATACAGTCCGGGTATGGCGTAATTTGATTTGGGATTATCTGGCTTTTCTTCAAGGCTCAACACATTTCCGTTGGCGTCAAATTCTACGACGCCGTATTCTCGCGGGTCTTTTACATAATAACCGAAAATGCAGGCGCCTTTTTTGATACCAGCAGCCCGCTGAAGCATCGACGAAAAGCCTTGCCCATAAAACAGGTTGTCGCCAAGAATCAGGCAGCCGGCCTCTCCGTTCAGAAAATCAGCGCCCAACAAGAAAGCCTCCGCCAGACCGTTGGGTTTTTCCTGAACAATATAGTCTATGCGCATGCCCAGATTTTCACCCGTACCAAGCAGTTCGCGAAATACAGGCAAATCACGCGGCGTCGAGATAATCAGCGTCTCATTGATGCCCGCCAACATCAGCGTCGATAACGGATAATAAATCATCGGTTTATCATAAACCGGCATGATTTGCTTTGATATAGCTTTCGACAACGGATACAAGCGCGTTGCACTTCCTCCGGCAAGAATTATTCCTTTCATAGCAATTTGGCCAGTGAACAGTTTTTTAACATTGCGACAAAGGTAGAAATTATTTAATACATTTGCAAAACAAATCAACAGTATACAATTCTTTATGGAACGATACATTTGAATGTGCGCTAACCCTTGTGGCGTTTAAATAATGCGTTTAAATACTGCCATCCAACCATGCAAATGTTTTGTTTTTTTAACCATGCAGATTGAAGTTTTTTGCTTCCATCACAATTTTTCGCGCTTATGTTGTCGGTTTTGATTTTTTTTGTAAACCTATTGTTTGAAGTTTGAACAACTGATATTGCTTATGTTATTTTTTGCCGTATCTTTGTAGCGTGGAATTTATGTGACAGAATAACAAAAACACAAAATATCACCCCAATGGCTATTCTTTTTCATTCGATAGACGCGCATGTGCCTGCAATACCCAAGAGGCAGGTTTCTCAGTGGATAAAGCATGTTGCCAACCAAAATCATTCTACGGTCGGTGAGATTTCCCTTATCTTCTGTTCGGATGATTATCTGCTGAAAATCAACAAACAGTACTTAAATCATGATTATTATACCGATGTTATTACATTCGCCTACAGGGAAGGCAACCATATTTCGGGCGATATTTTTATTAGCCTTGACACGGTGAAAAGCAATGCCATTCAATTTAATACGACATTTGACGACGAATTGCGCCGCGTCATTATTCATGGGATTCTTCATTTGTGTGGCGTCAATGACAAAACGCCTGAAGAACAGACAAAAATGACGCAATGCGAAAATGAAGCGCTGGAATATTGGAAAAACGGCGCATATTAATGGCACAACTAACTTAGGGATGAAAAATAAGCAGGGTTAAGGGAGGATGTGCAGGCAGGGGGGATGTTAAAAATTTAAATATTTTTAACTACATTCGATTTGTAAGAGCCTATAGTTTAATTGATTGGATTACTAAAAACGTATTGAAATATTACCAAATATATTACCATCAAAAGAAAATCGTCTGTTATCTTATTGATATTCAGGCGATTAATTTTGCAAAAAGTGGTCCCACTTGGGCTTGAACCAAGGACCCCCTGATTATGAGTCAGATGCTCTGACCAACTGAGCTATGGGACCAATTTCGGCGGCAAAATTACAATATATTGAGGAAACAACCAAATAAAACCGGATTTTTTTCAAATTCTTTCGCCCTGTAATGTTGCTGATGATGCGTTTGTGATTTTCACCATTATATATTCGCCTGTTCGACAGCCGGTTTTGTCGAATACGACTATTTTATTTTGAGAAGTACGCCCAAACATTCGCTCCTTCGAACGTTTTGAATAACCTTCGACCAGAACTTCAAAAATTCGGCCAATCGTATTGCAGTTACTTTCGGTAGATAAATGGTTCTGTAAATCAATAATTTCTTGCAAGCGACGTACTTTGGTTTCTTCCGGCACATTGTCTGCGAGTTTTTTTGCGGCATATGTTCCGGGGCGTTCCGAATATTTAAACATGAAAGCGGCATCGAATTTCACTTCCTGCATGAGCGCAAGAGTTTGTTGGTGGTCGTCGTCGGTTTCGGAGTGGAAGCCGACAAAAAGATCCGTGCTGATGCTACAATCCGGCAAAATGCGACGGATAGACGCAATTCTGTCGAGATACCATTGGCGGGTATAACCGCGATTCATCAGTTTCAGGATACGCGAACTGCCCGACTGTGCCGGCAAATGAATGTGTCGGCATATATTCCGGTGTCGGGCAATGGTTTGGATAATTTCGTCCGACATATCTTTCGGATGCGAGGTAGCGAAACGGATGCGCATGTCTGGTGCAGCGCTGGCAACCAAATCCAGTAAAGCTGCAAAATCAATGGATTGTTCAATGTTGTCAAACCGGTAAGAATTAACGTTTTGTCCCAACAGTGTAATTTCTTTGTACCCTTTTGTCTGCAAATCGTTCAATTCGCTGAGGATGCTTTGCGGTTCGCGACTTCGTTCCCTGCCGCGTGTGTAGGGAACAATGCAATA
>JAITHZ010000285.1 GCA_031279795.1 Bacteroidales bacterium | reverse complement strand
CTTCCGCTGATTGCCCCCAAGCCCCCGCTTACTCCAATTAAAGCCACGGAATTCGCTACAATCACGCGGAAATTGAATTTCATTCCGTGTTTTCTGTGGTTACTCTTGTACCTTTGCCTGCTGCAGGCAGGCGCAAGCGGGCTTGCTTACCGCCGTTGACGTGATAAAAACTATCGCATACTATAGAACCGCCAGCGCGGGAGGTAGAAATTGGCAAAAGATACGGCAAAGCAATACATATATATCGTTCAAGCATTACTGGAACCTTCAAAATGCAAAATCGGCAAGACCAATGATTTGGAACGGCGGCTAAAAGAATATAACAATATGACCGGTAAATCTAAAGAAACCATCTATCAATATTTATTCACCTGCGAAGTCAAAAATATGACAACGGTAGAAAACGATATAAAAGAAAAATACAGCAACCTGCGTGAAGAAAAAAGCAAGGAAATATATTTTTATAATTCCGCGCTGTTTAAACATTATGTAACATTTATACAAACGCATACGCTGTTTATCAAAGAAATATTTATCAAGCCCGTTGAAAAAAAAGAAACCATAAAAATTATAAAGAAAACAACGCCGTCTCTGGAAGACAGGGGCATTACTAAAAAGGACGTCCTGCAAAAAGCGAAGAAGGTGGATAATGACGAGTTTTACACAAGATACGAAGATATCGAAAAAGAATTGTTGCTGTATGATAAAAAGATTTGGAAAAATAAGGTTGTTTTTTGCAACTGCGATGACGCAGTTGACGACGATGAAAAAGACACGTCCGCGTTTGCGTTATATTTTATGCGGAATTTCAAAGAACTGGAATTAAAAAAATTGATATGCACGCATTACAGCGGTCCGGTGGATTTATTTAACCAAGGCGCGAAAGGGTATGTGTTTACCAAAGACGGTTTCAGGGAGTTTAAAGAATTCCCCAAAGAATATACGGGCAGTTTTGACCATCCGCTGTCATTAAAAATACTTGCGGAAGAAACGGATATCGTCTGCACAAACCCGCCGTTTTCACGGGCAATAGATTATTGGGAAACGGTTATTAAAAGCGGAAAAAAGTTTTTAATCATTTCTAATATATCGAACGCCATAAATACCGCGTTTATACCGTATTTCAAAAATAATACCGTATGGGCAGGCTATAACAGAGTCGATTATTTCCTCAATCCCAAAAAACAACTTGTAGATGCTTCAGGGCACTGGTATACCAACATTCCTATAAAAGATAGACCCAAATATAAAAATCTAAAAATACTGCCTTTAAAAGAAATCCCCGAAAAATATAAAAAATACGATGATTCAAAAACCCTCTTGGTGGATAATTGTTTTATCCCCAGCGACTATAAAAAGCCCTTTGCCGTTTCCGCCCGCCCCGTATTAAACGGCGTTTTGGAAAAGGGATATAAAATTATTCAGGATAAAAGATATACGCCTTATATAAACGGAAAAGAAGGGTTTGCGCGCGTATTGTTGCAGAAAATATAAGCGGATACGCCCCCCGCTTTGCCGTCCCCTCTCCCCCGTAAGAGCGCGAGTTCAAAAATGTTGACAAAAAAAAGGAGAGCTCCTATAATCAATTTGTAGGAGAAAAATAAATGCGGTGTTTCAAAGCGATAAAAATTGTTTCTGTTATTGCTCTTTTGTCTGGTTGCGCGACCGGATCTGTGATTGTTACTGGAAATGTGCGGACCGCAATTGATCCTGGCGCGGTAAAGATCTATCTCGAGCCGCCCGCTCAATACGAAACTATCGGTATCGTCGAAGCGTCCAGCGCTGTTGAACTTTCATCTCAGGCGGCACAGGATCGCGTGATAGCCGAACTTAAAAAACGCGCCGCAAAAATAGGTGCCAACGGCATAATTCTAACCAATATTGGCAATCAATCAAGCACATCCGCAGGTTTTTATGATTCAAGCTTTTTTTATGCCGGCGTGACCGAAACAAAAAACGCGCAGGGCAAGGCAATCTATGTAATTCAGGAATGAGCAAAAAGATATAAGCATGAAATTGTCTCTAACATGGGAGCCGCCGTCCAAAGACGGCTCGCAAGTGTTTGCAAAGGAGACAAGCAGGACGCCACGCGCTTGTTTGCAGGCAGACAGGAAGCGGACCTGTTCTCAAAAAAAGAACGCGAATTTTTTAGAATGCCTCTCATTTGCGGTATTATTAACTTTGAATTGCGTATTTAGGGTGGTTAGAGAATAAGTCTAATATATGAAAGAGTATGCGGCATGACTCAAAACTTTGAGACTGTACATTCTTAAAAAGCTATGTTATCATAATTTGTTATGAGTGAACAACCGCTTTTACTGGATAGAGAAACAGAAGGTACGCTCTATGAAAAAAAAGAATATCTCACCCGGCAGCTTATCACGTACATAGGAAATAAACGGGCTTTGCTCACATTTATAAGGGACGGAATTAGAAGGGTTCAAAAAAAAATAGGCAAAAACAAATTAAAAATGTTTGATGTTTTTAGCGGATCAGGAATTGTTGCGAGGTTCTTTAAACAATTTTCTGAATTGCTTATTGTCAATGATTTGGAAAAATATTCATCAATAATAAATGAATGTTATCTGTCAAACGAAGGCGAACGTAATACTTTTTTATTGTGGAAATACTATAATGAAATTGTGGAAGAAGCGGAAAATAATTTGGTAAAAGGAATTATAGCTGAATTATATGCTCCCAAGGATGATAAAGATATACAGCCTGACGAAAGGGCATTTTACACATCTCGGAACGCGATGTATATTGATACGGTCAGGCAATTGATAGAATCCATACCAAAGAAACAGCAAAAATATTTTTTAGCTCCATTGCTGTCGGAAGCGTCCATACACGCGAATACTTCCGGCGTTTTTAAGGGTTTTTACAAAAACAGGGAAACGGGAATTGGACAGTTTGGGGGTATAAATCAGAACGCCCTGTTGAGGATCACCGGAGATATAAAACTGCCGTTTCCAATATTCAGCAATTTCAACTGTGAAACCGTCATCCATAACGGCGATTCAAATAAATTAATACAAATGCTGCCGGAGGTTGACGCGGCATATTTAGACCCGCCCTATAATCAACACCCCTACGGGTCAAATTATTTTATGCTCAATGTAATACTTAACTACCAGTGGCCTGAAAACATCAGCAAGG
>JAITHZ010000264.1 GCA_031279795.1 Bacteroidales bacterium | reverse complement strand
CACCTGGCCAATCATTTGCGCACTGACACGCGCTGTGGAAAAGGACATAGACGTGGCAGTCGAGGCGCTTCAATACGCCAAACAGAAACGAATCCACACCGGAATTGGCACTTCCGAGTACCACATTAAATATAAGTTCAATTCCACCCGCGAGGAAATTATTGAACGCGCCATTGCCTGCGTGAAATATGCAAAAAAATATGTGGAAGACGTTGAATTTTATGCCGAAGACGCAGGCCGTACCGACAACGAATACCTCGCCCGAGTGATTGAGGCCGTGATAAAAGCCGGAGCGACGGTTGTAAACATTCCAGACACAACCGGTTACTGTTTGCCCGAACAATATGGTCAAAAAATAAAATACCTGATTGAGCATGTCGCCGGCATCGAAAAAGCCATTATTTCCACGCATTGCCACAACGACCTGGGAATGGCGACCGCCAACACCATATCGGGCATCCTGAATGGCGCTCGCCAAGCCGAAGTGACCATCAACGGAATCGGCGAGCGGGCAGGAAATACGTCGCTGGAAGAAGTGACCATGATTTTCAAAAGCCACAAAGACAAAGAAATCATCACCAACATCAATTCAACAAAGATCTACACTGCCAGCCGGATGGTTTCCAGCCTGATGAACATGCCGGTGCAAGCCAACAAAGCCATCGTCGGGCGAAATGCATTTGCCCATTCGTCGGGCATACATCAGGACGGGGTGCTGAAAAACCGGGAAAGTTATGAAATAATGGATCCCAAAGACGTGGGTATTGATGATAATTCCATCGTACTCACGGCACGTAGCGGACGGGCGGCGCTGAAACACCGCCTGCAGGTTTTAGGCGTTGAATTGGAGCAAGATAAGCAAGACAAAATATATGAAGAATTCCTGAAACTGGCCGATCGCAAAAAAGATATTAACGACGAGGATATTCTCTTGCTGGCAGGAAAGAACCGCAACAAGTCGAATCGAATCAAACTGGAATATTTGCAGGTTACCTCTGGCGTGGGCGTACGTGCGGTAGCAAGTCTGGGATTGGACATTGCAGGCGAGAAATTCGAGGCTGCCGCCACAGGCAACGGCCCTGTCGATGCTGCCATCAAAGCCCTGAAACACATCATCAGCCGTCAGATGGTCATACAGGAATTTCTGATTCAGGCCATCAACAAAGGTAGCAACGATGTTGGGAAAGTCCACATGCAAGTTCAGCATGAGGGCGTGAACTACTATGGATTTTCTGCCAATACCGACATTGTCGCTGCATCAGTCGAAGCATATATTGATGCAATTAACAAGTTTGTGAAAAGTTCGTAATTTTTAATTCGTATTTCATTATTCAAAAGGGATTAATCAGACAAAATGACATTTTCCTTTGTCAAAAACCCGCCAATTTGTACAAAAAACAAAAATGGCAATACTTTTGTTATACAGAGGTCATAGAAATAAATAAATGTGTTCATATTATGATTTCACAAGATAACGGTCAGGAAAATAATTACATTGAAGAAGAAAAATTGCCGGAAACTGTTGAAATGAATGACTGTCCCGATGAAGTTGACGAACTTTCCGACGAGGAAGAATCGTCGGAAACTGACAGTTTAGCAGACCAGCTTGAAATTGAAAAACAGAAAAGCCAGGAATTGAAAGATACCCACCTTCGGTTAATGGCTGAGTTCGATAACTATCGGAAACGGACTTTGCGGGAAAAATCCGAAATGCTCAAATCAGCAGGCGAAAATATCCTTACCGCTTTGTTGCCAGTCGTTGATGATTTTGAACGGGCATTGACAGTGATACAAAACTCCGACGACATTGATGCCAACCGCAAAGGTGTTGAACTGATTTATGAAAAACTGCAGTCCTTCCTTGCCACGCAGGGACTTAAAGTGATTGATACTGCTGCCGGAACTGATTTTGACACGGCTTTCAGCGAAGCCGTTACAGCGATTCCAGCAAAGGATAAATCGCTGAAAGGAAAAATTGTCGATTGCATCCAGAAAGGATACATGCTGAACGATAGAGTTATCCGCTTTGCTAAAGTGGTGGTGGGAGAATAATTGACAGAATATTTTAACGTATAAGACAAATCATGTCGAAAAGAGACTATTATGAGGTTTTGGGCATCGCCAAAAATGCGACCGACGACGAAATAAAAAAAGCATACCGGAAGAAAGCTATTGAATTTCATCCGGATAAAAATCCTGGCGACAAGGCCGCCGAAGAGAAATTCAAAGAAGCCGCTGAAGCGTATGAAATCTTGTCGAATAAAGAAAAGCGGCAGCGTTACGACCAGTTCGGGCATGCAGGCGTAGGTGGAGCTAGCAGTGGCTTCGGCGGTGGAGGAATGACGATGGAAGATATTTTTGCTACTTTTGGCGATATTTTCGGAGGCCATTTCAGCAATTTCGGAGGTTTTGGAGCCAGTAGTCCCCGAATGAATCGGGGTTCGGACTTGCGTGTGAAAGTTAAGCTCACACTGAAAGAAATCGCTACCGGCGCAGAGAAAAAGCTAAAAGTAAAAAAATACGTAACATGCAAATCCTGCAGCGGCTCTGGTGCGGACGGAAATAATTTCAGCACCTGTTCCCAGTGTCGCGGTACGGGAACCGTCACCCGCGTACAAAGCACAATTTTCGGACAGATGCGTTCGCAATCGACTTGTCCGTCATGCAACGGCGAAGGGAAAACCATCACCAAACGTTGCCCATCGTGTAATGGAGAAGGCGTAATGCTCAATGAGGAAATTATACCCATTCGCATTCCGGCAGGCGTGGAAGAAGGCATGCAACTGTCGATGACAGGACGCGGTAATGCCGCCCGACGCGGCGGAATCAACGGCGATTTACTGGTTGTAATCGAAGAGGAACCTGACAGTGAATTGATTCGAGACGACAATGATTTGATTTACAATCTGCTTCTACCGTTTCCAACAGCTGTACTGGGCGGTACGGCAGAAGTACCAACTATCGACGGACATGCCAAAGTGAAAATCGAACCCGGCACGCAGGCCGGAAAAGTACTTCGCTTGAGAGGAAAAGGACTTCCGCGTGTAAATTCATATGGGACAGGAGATTTGCTTGTAAACGTAGGCGTGTATGTGCCAGAAAAGCTGAGCAAGGATGAGAAAAAGCTAATGGAAACTCTCACTGCATCAGATAATTTTAAACCGGACAGAGCGGCGAGAGACAAGCTCTTCGGACAGTTCCGACGCATGTTCGAATAAACTGTTGAATAATGAAATATCCATATTTCCTTTTTTCCATATTGAGCGCCGGCGTTATTTTTTTTCTCTGCAACATGCAGTTACCGGACGAAACGCCGCCGGAATTTCAAATACCCAATTTCGATAAACTGGTTCATTTCCTGATGTATTTCGGATTGACGGGGATGTTGTATGTCGATTACTTCAAACTGTATCAGGCATATTCCTGGAAACAGGTGTGTGTGTTTGTTCTCAAGAGCAAACGAGGGGCTGTTCAGCCATTATCTGTAAAACCTTTTATATTGCTTGCCATTTTGTCGCTGGCTTATGGCGGAGGTATTGAAATTTTCCAGTACTACTGTTCTCCTTTCCGAACGGGCGATGTGAACGATTTTTTTGCCGATTTGTGCGGCGTTTCACTGGCTTTTGCCGTTGCTGCAGTATACTACCGGAAAGTGGTTCGATTCACATGAATTGTGCGATACTTATTCATCCGTATTAAATCGAAGTTTATTTAAAGTATTATTCAACACACCGGCGCTCCTGACTGAAAAATGAAAACTTTTGCCATTTGTTAATTTTAAGATTCTATCGCCATAACTAATTGCTGCTACCTTTTCTGCATTAACAGCACAAGTACGGGTAAGCCGGACAAAATAAACGGGCAGTTCTGCCAACGCTTCGCGCAGAGATAAAAAAGTGATCAATATTTCATCATTGTAATAATATTTGCAAACAGAATGTTCGATTTCAATAGCCCACAACTTTGTAATCTGAATTGTGGACATTTCTCTCTTGTTTGTTTTGATCGTGATCTGTTCCATGATTGACTAAAATGATTCATATCATTTTAGTTGCAAAGCTATCTTGTGTAACAAAATAAAGCAATAAGCGTAAATGCACTGTAAGCATTTTGTGAAAATTGAACATGCAACATGCAATAAATAAGGGAGTTATTTTTTTGAGTGTAAGTATTGCGTAAATACTTTTTTTCGCTTACGATCAGCAATGCCATTAATTTATAAGCGCAAGAATCACAATTTTACAATCCATTTTATCTTTTCCGAATATTTTTTCTATTTATTTGTAAATAAGATTATTATCATAAGGCAATTCTAATAAATAAAATGAAATAATGAAATCTATTGCTAAATAATAAAATCCGGTATATTATTTAATGCCACCTACTTTTGATTAAGAAATTCAATGGCAAAGCTAATAAAATCCAGTTATTAACGCTGGGTTGATCAGACGAAGCACAAAGTTCTTTGTGAGCTTTGTGTGAGAAAAAAATCCCACAAAGTACACGAAGTACAAAGAAAGAAAAACGCTTTGTGGGAGATTTATTTCATTCAATTTGCAACTTGTCCACAAGCCGATAGAACATTAATACCATGTCATGCTGTCATACGGCGAACTGCGTTGATCCCATTTCAAATCGCGTAATAATGAAGAATTTACACTGATGGAAAAGTTATAGCTGGGATAAGGGCCAAACGGGATGATAGAGGCTTGCATGCTCCAGCAGTGCAGGTTACGCGAAATGGAGCAGGAAGAATAACCGAGTTCCTTACGTTCAAAGTCGTAAGTAGAATTAAACGAGAAACTCCAGTTTTTAGAAAGTTGCAGGCTGCCCCCGAAGCTCAGGCTCTGGTTCCATTTCAGCTTATATTCCATGTTGTCGTAATCAAATTCGCCTCTCACCAGTCCTATGTTATAATTCAGGTTAAATGACCAGGGAACAGTCCATTTCTGGTAGCCATCAGAATCCAGTGTTTTGTCCTTCGATTCGTTGTCGTTTTTTTGGGGGATGTCCATGGCGGTTTCTTCATTTTCGCCAGTGAGGGCATTTGATGCGTTTGATTGCTTGTTTTTATCGTCTTTCTTTTTGAGAAAAGGGTTGTTGGTATTGCTCCATGCAATGCTGGGGATGGAAAACGACATGTTAGTCAATCGTCCGGGCACATGATTTTTTTCCCACTGCGTAAGGTTGACCTTGCGTGGAGCGCCCCACGTGCCATTGGCATTTTTTCTCGCCACATACGTATATGGGTCAAACGATGCCGAAACGTTCAGGTTGTAGCTTTTGGTTATTTTGATGGCCAAACTTGCGGAAATATTGCTCCAGTTCAGCGAATCGGCAACCAGATTATAAGATGTGCTGAACGCCAGTTTATCAATAAGACTGATTTTTCGTACGCCAGTGGAATCTCTGTCCGATTTTATTTTCATTTCAATGTTGTTGTCGACGCCAAAATTGATGCTTCCCGAACGGCCTTTCCCTGGCGGGCCATACACGGCGCCGGAAAATGGCGAATATTCACGTTCAACCAGCTCTCCTTCGTTGAAATACACCAGACGCTGGTAATAGCCATATTTGTCGCTGCCGAAATCAGGGCGCATGCTAAAGCCGATTGATGGTTTGAAGACATGCCGGATTGTTTTCACCTTGTCGCCCAAAAAAGGCAGCGGGGTATAAAAGCCGTAGAGTTGCGTGTTTGCGCTGATACTGAACGAATAATCGTAAAGCCGGTAGAATCCGTGCAGTGTATCGTTCACCACTTTTTTTCGGTCGTCGTCCCAGCGCTGGTCAATCCGGATCGTATTCCAGTTTTCTTTGTACTGAAACGAAGGTGTGATGTTGATGTTGTTAAACAAGGTAAACGATGCCTGAACGGGAATTGAGTGTGTCATTCCGTTAATCCAGTCTCGATTGAGTCGTGATTGCAGGAATTTGTCTTCCTTTGTCCGAATGCGGTTGACAAGCGATCCTTGATAGGAAAACGAAATTTTTTCGTACCAGCGTTCCTGTCCGAAGGCGTTTTTTCGTTTAAATGGATAAATAGTTGAAAGGCTTATGGTTAAATTCGGGAACGACATTTCGATGGTAGAATCTGCCGAAACCTGCGCAATTTGCATGCTGCTTTGCAGCGACAGTTTGTTGTCAAGAAATCGGCGGCCATAGTTTATGGTCGAACGTTTGGTGTTTTGCGTTCGTGAATTTACGTTGTACATATTGGTCAGGTCGTTGCGGTTGTAGCCGGTTGTTGAGAAATCGACGCTTGCACGGAACGTGACGCTTGGATTCACTTTGGCGTCCTGATTGTGTGACCACGACAAACTGAAATCTTTTTGCGTCTGATAATCTCCTGCTATTTTGTCACCTGTTATTGTAGTGATATAGTGACTGTTGAATGAACCGCTAAATCTGTATTTTTTTATGTACGACGATGTTGCTTTCAATCCCCAGGATCCTTTCGTGTAGATGTCGCCCGTTAGCGACAAGTCAATGTAGTCGCTCACTGCGAAATAATAACCGCCATCGCGCAGATAAAAGCCACGTGCCATTTCGTCGCCATAGGTTGGCATGATTACGCCCGACGAATACTTGCTGGTAAATGGAAAAAAACCGAACGGCAAGGCCAGCGGCAACGGAACGTCTTCCATCACTAAATAGGCTGGACCGGCTACTACGTTTTTTTTCGGACGGACTTTTCCTTTTGTCAGATTCAGATAAAAATGCGGGTGTTCATGCAGGTCGCAGGTCGTATATTTGCCGTTTGTCATGAAGAAAGAACCATCGGGCATTTTTTTTGTCTGTCCGGCAATGATGTATCCTTCACCCTGTTCTGTGACGCCGTTGGTGCTGAATCCCTTTCCTGTATCGAAGTTATACAGAAGCGTTTCCGAACCGTACTCATCGCCTTTGTCGACAAAAACCGGATAGCCGATCTTATTGCCCAGCGTATCAATTCGTCCGGTGGCGTAAACCAGGCTGCTGTCCATGTTCATCCTGATAAATTCGGCATTCAGTTCTTTTTCTTCGTACATCACTTTTCCTTCGCCAAACAGTACAGCTATGCCTTCGCCTGTAAAAATAATGGAATCTTTTGATTGATAGGTAACAACTTCGGATAATCCCGATTTTTTCTTGGCTGTAGCAATTTGTACCGAATCTTTTGGCTGTGAAACCGGCAGGGTATTGGTTTCAACCTGCGATTGGTCTGTTGTCGTTTTTTTTTTAGGTATAAAATAGTGGGACGATATTTTGGGAAAAATAAAAAATCCGCGTAACACAAAAAAAAAGATAATTATAGT
>JAITHZ010000244.1 GCA_031279795.1 Bacteroidales bacterium | reverse complement strand
AAATGAACGAATTGTCAAGATAAGAGAACGGATCTCCGAGTCGTTGGAAAAACTGGAAAGTGTGGATTACGACAGAAACCGTTTTGAACAGGAATTGATTTATTACATCGAAAAGCTGGATGTGAATGAAGAAAAAAAACGGCTGGATAACCACCTGGATTACTTTGTGGAAACGATGCACCACACCGCCGGACAAGGAAAGAAACTTGGATTCATCTGTCAGGAGATCGGACGGGAAGTCAATACGCTGGGATCAAAATCCAACCATGCCGAAATGCAACGAATTGTGGTTCGCATGAAAGATGAACTGGAGCAGATTAAAGAACAAATTCTGAATATTTTATGATTGAAACAGCATTGTTTTTTGGTTCGTTCAACCCGCTTCATGTCGGGCATCTGATGGTTGCAAACTACATTGCGGAGTATGAAACCGTCGATGAAATCTGGTTTGTACTCAGTCCGCACAACCCACTCAAGCAATCGTCGGATTTGCTCGACGACACGCTGCGTCTTGACATGCTGAAGCTTGGTCTGGCAGGTTTTCCAACATTCAAGATTAGCGACATTGAATTGACATTACCAAAACCATCCTATACGATTCACACGTTGAACACGTTGCAAAATCAGCATCCCGAACGGAATTTCATTTTGCTTGTCGGGGCAGACAACTGGTTAAATTTTCATCTTTGGAAAGACAGTGAACAAATAATCAGCCATTATCCATTATGGATTTATCCACGCCCGTCGTATGATTTGCCTTGCGAACAGAACTTGCCCCCCCGCGTGCGAATTATCCATTCTCCAACATTTGAAATATCTTCCACAGCAATCAGACAGGCGTTTGCGCAGGGAAAAAATCTAAAAGCATTCTTGCCGGCTGCCGTATACGATTTCATCAGAGAGAAAAATTTATACCGATTGAATTGAAATTTTCTGTGAGGAATGGAATCCCGAAGTAACGCAAACTAACTTGTCACATTTTTCGAATAAATCTGTTACATCCTGTTATCTTGAAGAAAACAGGTATCTCTCAAACCTATTTCCCAAAAGCGCCCTGACTCGACAAAAAAACTTTCAATTCAATGCGCGATGAATCATCTTATTTTCGGGGAAAAACTCGTACAATTGAATTGATGTAACATTTACGAAAGCATTTGTAACATTTACGAAAGTCGTGTAACATTCACAAAACATTTTGATACATTACAATTTGCACTCTGTGATACAAACGATTACTTTTGACAAAAAAATGATTGTCTCATTATTAAAATCGATTGTATGAAAAGTATGAAAAAAAGCTGTTTCTTAATCAGCATGCTCCTGTTTATAATAGGAGGAAATGTGTTGGCCGCTACCTATACTATAGAAGCGGAAAATATGGCGGGGAGCGGAGCCTCTGTGATTTCGTCGCCTTTTAACGGGCTGAGGTTTTACTCCAACAACAACAGCGGAACTGCATCGCAGGTATTTGCCGACGGCGCGGGAGTATACCGGATTTCCATCACCGGCGCGTCGAGCAATGCCTCTACTGCAGGGATTTCCCTGTATGTTGACGGGGTTAAGAAGAAAGCATTTTCTTTCACCGGCACAACGGCGGCAACAATTACGGCAGACGTCAAACTGCCGGATCTAAGTACGACAAACCCCACTTCCGTCGTTTTGAAGCTCGAAACGGACAATGGCAGCAACGACACCGACATTGACAAAATTGTCATTGAATACACAGGGCTAATTGTCGTAAAGTCTCCACCGACGCTTCCCGCGCAGGGAGCTTTCTACACCGACACTTACCGGAACATGTTTCTGGAAGCCGGATATTCGCAGTCTGCTATCGACGCCAAGCTGGGAAACATCTGGCAGCAGTTTTTCTATGGCGGCGACAACCAGAAACTGTATTACCCGGTCGGGACGGACGAAGCCTATATTCTGGATGTCCATAACAACGACGTGCGCTCCGAAGGAATGTCGTACGGAATGATGATTTGCGTACAGATGAACAAACAGACGGAATTTAACCGCCTGTGGAAATGGGCGAAAACCCACATGCAATACACCAGCGGGCAGTACGAAGGTTATTTTGCATGGCAGATGAACACCAATGGAAGTATTAAAGGCAATGGTCCGGCGTCCGACGGCGAAGAGTATTTCGTTATGGCGCTGATGTTTGCCGCGCACCGCTGGGGAAACGGCGCTGGCATTTACAATTACGAACTGGAAGCCAACGATATTCTGTACCATTGCATGAAGCGTGGCGACACGGGGGGCGGCGTGGTGAACCTGTTCAACAGCACGCAGAAGCAGGTTGTGTTTGTTCCCTACGGAAATGCTGCGTCGTTCACCGACCCGTCGTATCACCTGCCGGCGTTCTACCAGCTATGGAGCCTGTGGGCAACCGATACGTCGAAACGTCCTTTCTGGGCGGAGGTTGCGCAAAAGAGCCGCGACATGTGGCCGTCTTTTGCACACGCATCCACGGGATTGATGCCCGACTATGCCGAGTTTTCGGGCGCTCCGCATAATGGCGATGGCGACCATAAGGGTTTTTACTACGACGCATGGCGATGCACCATGAACATGGCGATGGATTATGCCTGGTTCAACAATACAGGGAATACGCTTGCTGACGAACAGACGATAATCAACCGGATTCACACTTTTTTCGAGACCAAAGGAATTGATTCCTACGGTTCGCTGTACAACCTCGACGGTAGCGTTTATCAGAACAATGCCGACCATTCGCCCGGTCTGGTGGCCTGCAACGCTACCGGCACGCTGGCAAGCAACCAGTCGATTGCCTGGGACTTTGTCGACGACTTTTTCAACATGTACATTCCTTCCGGCCAGTATCGTTACTACGACGGAATGCTGTATTTCATGAATTACCTCCATCTGTCGGGTAATTTCAAGATATACAAGCCCATCCCCGACGAAAGTAACGCTACGCTGCAAAGCCTCTCCACCAGTGTTGGTACACTGAAACCCGCTTTCAGTTCTGGCGTTACTAACTATGAGGTTAAAGTTGCCAACAGCGTGGAAAATATTAACATTGATTTCAGCACAACCAACCCTGGTGCAACTGCAACGGTTGTAAAAACTTCCCCTGTTGAAGCGCTGCCTGATTTAAGAAACAGTGGTAGTGACAATTTCCCATTGGCGGTTGGAGACAATGTTTTTGAAATCGAAGTGAAATCTTCCAACCAAAACAATACAATTGTTTATACGCTGACGGTAATCCGCGCATCCGAAGATGAAGGCGACGACGGCGACGGCGACGGCGACGGCGGAAGTTCCGGCGGCGGTGGTGGCGACGACTGCAATATCGTGTTTGATTTCGAAACAACACCGGATGAGAATATATTGGCGTATTCGATAATGAAATATGCCAGTGACGCAGTAGCAGCGGGTACGTGTGTAATAGGTGATGCAGCCGGAAATACTGTAACGCCTACAAACAACCATGCTGTTCATACGACAGGTACTGGTAGTTATGGTGAAGGGGGAGCATTAAAACTTCAATTTACTCTGCCTGCAGGAAAAACATTAGCGGATTATGATAATAAAATATCATTTGATATATATTTTCCTACCTATGCCTCTGAAGGTGGCGATCAAGGCAATGGCACTAAGAATATATTGTACGGAATTAATCTACCTCCGAAAGATCAGTCGTCTCTTATTTCGATATCCTCCGATACAGACAGAAATAAATGGATTACAAAAGAGATCCCACTTGGTTCATTACCTTCATCAACTAACTCTTTTTATGTATCTATCGGATGTAACTGGGGGGCTGCCCACTTTTATGTGGACAATGTCTTCCTCATTGCCAAACCCGAATCCTGCGCACCGGCCGATCCGCAAACCGACGCCACCCTGTCGGCGCTTTCCGTGAACGAAGGCACGCTGACGCCTGTATTCAGTAAAAGTACAACGGCATACACGGTAAGCGTAGCCAACGACATTGAAAGCATCACGATTGCGGCAACAGCTTCTCAGGAAGGAACGGGCTCTTCCGATGTGGACGGCGACGGCCCAAAAACGCTGCAGGTAGGAGCCAATACATTTGAAGTAATCGTAACCGCTCCCAATGGAAGTACGCATAAAACCTATACCATTGTGGTAACACGAGCTGATGAAAATGTAAGCTGCGATATCGTGTTTGATTTCGAAACAGCGCCGGATGCAAATTTGTTAACGTATTCGGTAAGAAAATATAATGATGCTACACCCAATGCTTCCAGTAAAGCTGAAATAACAACACAGGCAACGACAGAAAATGTGAATAATAAGGCTATACTCTTTACTAATGGAGGCAGTTATGAAGATGGCTATGGAAAGTTGGTAATTACATTACCTGCAGGGAAAACATTAGCAGATTATGACCCGAATTTGAAGTTTGATATTTATGTGCCAACGACGGGAGGTACAGATAACAAAAACATCAGATACACAGTTAACAGTGTTTTTTCAAGTAGCAGTAGTGGGGGGACAGAACTTCTGAAAACAACAAGTGCAAATCCTGCCGGTAATTGTGGTATATGGCTTGCTAGAACTATAAGTTTAGCTTCATTGCCTAATAGCACAACATCATTTTATATATTAATCGGAGATAACTGGAGCAATGGCCCAAGATTCTACATTGACAACATCAAATTAGTCGCCAAAGAAGGCACTTGTCCGCGCACATACACTTGGGCGCCTACAGCCAGCTCTACCAACTGGACGTCGGCAGGCAACTGGCTGCCAAACGGCATCCCTGGCGCCAGCGACAAGGTGATTATTCCCCAGAGCAGTTCCTATCCTTCTGTACCGGCATCAACAACGGTGAAGTCAATCACCTTCCGTCCGGGCGCAGAAATTGGCGATCAACACAACCTGACGGGCGATTACAAAGCCTTCGTTCAGCTGGATTTCAGCGCTCCTTCCACACGCAACCGCTGGTGGATGCTCGCCTCTCCGCTGCAGGAACTCTATGCCGGCGACCTGTCGTTTGGCGGCCTTCCGGGTACGGATGTGCGGGTTTTCTCTGCCGATGGAAATGAAGCCCACTGGGTTGGTTACGAAGCTGATCAACTTGCTCAACGCTACGCGCAGAAGTTCGAGGCTGGCGGCGGATTCCTGCTGTATCTGTCGAACAACGACGATGCGGCTAAAGGACTGGGCAAAGCAAACGGCATTGTAGAACTGCCGTTCTTCGACAATCCGAAAGTAAATCCTGCTGTACACTACACGCATGAATACGCTGGCGGAACAAGCACAATCTACGGACGCAACGCTTCTTTCGAAAAAACAACCGACGTAATAACTACGCTGGCACGCACCGCCGCCGCCAACAAGCTGGCCGGAGGAACGGTAAACGAAACGCTCGCCTTTGGACACAACGACTTGCGCCAGTCGGATTTTGCCTTTGCCGGAAATCCATTCATGACAACCATTGATTTTGCACCAGTGGCATCCACAAACAGCGCCATCATCAAGGATAATTACCAGATTTGGACAGGCTCCGGTTATTCGGGGTATAATCTGTCAGTTGGCGCCGAATGGGGCTTGGTTGTCGGTTTGACGCAGCACATTGCGCCTTTGCAAGGGTTCATCGTGGAAAAAGCAGCAAGTTATACAGCAGGAAGCATGGCATTTAACATAGCTGACGCAGCAACCGGAAGCGCAACGCTACGCAGCAGCGAACGTCCGCTCAACACGCTGGAAATAACCGCACAGCAATCGGATGTAAGTGTTCGCACGCTAATCGCCTCGCGCGAAAACGGCAGCAACGCTTTTGGCAATGCCGACTCGCGGAAACTGTTCTCCAGCATAAGCGCAGTTCCCGATGTGTATACGCTGAAACCGACAACGGAAGGCAATACGGTAGCCGTCGGCGTGAACGTACTCGGACGCATTGTGGAAGAAACGCTGATTCCCATCGGTCTCTCAACAAGCTACGACGGTAGCATGTCGCTGAAATTCGCAGGCATGAACGAATATGAAGCTGTCATCACGCTGTACGACGCTGCAGAAAACCGCACAGTCGACCTGACCGGCATGGCAACCTACGAATATCCGTTTGTTTATCATCCGGCGCAAAACGCAGGAAAAGTCGTAGCCAGCGAAACACGCTTCTTCATCACCCTGTCGCCAGCAAACACAACCGTCGCAGGCAACTCGCTGTCGGGGAAGATTCTCATATACAGCGACAGCCGCAACAGTGTACACATCGTATCCAGCGCTCCCATTCAGGAAGTAACGGTATATAATGCACAAGGAGCAGCGGTTTACAGCAATCCATCCGTGAACAGCAGCAATCACGTTGTAGAAGGCCTTTCCGCAGGCGTATACCTCGTAAAGGCAGTCAGTGGAAATGATGCAAAAGTTGTCAAATTAGGAATTAATTAATTAATTTAAAAATTAAGAATCAATGAAAACACAGAAAGAAAAAGCAGCAATCCTGTTGCTGACATACGGATACGAGGCTCCGTCCATAACAGTATGGGAAGTAAAAGTAGAGAAAGGTTTTGCCTGTTCCGACCCGCTCGATCCTGACTGTTATCCACCCGTGCTGGATTAGGCAAGCTGATGAATTGAACAGTATGATACATAATGATAAAAAGAAAGCAGGGAACGTCCCTGCTTTCTTTTTTAATTAAAAATACTTATCATTTCAAAAAGGGTTTTCTAATTTCTGATTTTCCGCTGTTCGGACGAGGCTCTGCCTCGTTCGGTCTATCAAAGCAGGCTTTGCCTGCACATTATTATAATTAATAATCTAATTCATCAATATTTTCCATGTGTATGATTTTTTACGCAGGCAAAGCCTGCAATCATAGACCGGACGAGGCACAGCCTCGCCCGAACCGACAGACGACATTGAGCTAAAGCCACCGATTAATAAAGTGCCGTCCCTGCGACTTACCGTTACAGGTTATTTACTTATCATTCAAAAAGGGTTTTCTAATTTCTGATTTTCTCACGGATTTCCACCCGCCGGATTTTTCCGCTGATAGTTTTCGGCAATTCTTCGACAAATTCGATGATGCGCGGATATTTGTATGGAGCAGTCACACGTTTCACGTGCTCCTGAAGTTCGCGAACCAGCGTATCTCCAGCTTTGGCTTTATAGTCTTTTGCCAGAACGACGGTTGCCTTAATTATCTGACCGCGTATTTCGTCGGGAATGCCGGTAATAGCACATTCCACCACAGCGTCGTGCGTCATCAAGGCGCTTTCTACTTCGAATGGGCCGATTCGGTAACCGGAACTTTTTATCACATCATCGTTACGTCCCACGAACCAGTAATAGCCTGCTTCGTCGCGCCACGCGATATCGCCCGTATGATAAATGTTGTCGTGAAAGACATTTTTTGTTAATTCCTCGTCTCGGTAATATGCCATAAACATGCCCACAGGGTAGTGTTTATCAGTTCTGACAACGATTTCGCCCTGTTCGCCGTCTTCCACCCGCCGTCCGTCAGGGGCAATCAAATCCACGTCGTACTGCGGATTTGGCAAGCCCATTGAGCCGGGTTTCGGTTCCGTCCAGGGCGGAGTGAAAACCAGCAGCGTTGTTTCCGTTTGACCGAAACCTTCCTTCAGTTTGATTCCCGTCAGCTTGTAGAATGTTTCGTAAACAGCAGGATTCAGCGCTTCGCCGGCAATCGTACAGTATTCGAGCGACGAAAGGTCGTACTTGCTCAAATCTTCACAAATGAGGAAGCGGAAAACCGTAGGAGGTGCACATAGCGATGTAACTTTATAATCCTGAATAATTTGTAGCATATTGGATGGTGTGAACTTCTCGTGGTCGTAGATAAAAATTGTTGCTCCGGCCAGCATTTGTCCATATATTTTTCCCCATACAGCTTTTGCCCATCCAGTATCGGCTACGGTGAGGTGCAGGCTTTTTTCACTCAGGTTGTGCCAGTAGGCTGCAGTGGTAATGTGTCCCAGCGGATAAGTAAAATCGTGAATGACCATTTTAGGCTGGCCTGTTGTTCCCGATGTAAAATAAAGCAGAGAAATGTCGCTGTTTTCATTCACTTTTTCGGGGCGGACAAAGGGTTGCGCGTTGGTAATAGCATGCTGAAAGTCGCTCCAGCCATCGGGCACAAAAGGTCCAATAGAAATTCGGTATCTGATGGTAGGCGATTCGGGCAATGCTTCATCTATGTGTTTGGTTACCAATTCGTCACCAACAGCGACAATTGCTTTGATTCCGGCAACATTATTGCGGTAAACGAAGTCTTTTTTTGTCAACAGGTGGGTAGCAGGAATCGTAATTGCACCCAGCTTGTGCAGCGCAATGATGGAGAACCAAAATTCGTAGCGCCGTTTCAACACGAGCATCACCATGTCTCCGCGTCCGATTCCCAGCGACTGAAAATAAGACGCCACGCGGTCGCTTTGTTCTTTCAACTCGGCATAGGAAAAATCAGCATGTTCACCCTTGTCGTTTACCCAGCAAAGCGCTTTTTTTTCAGGATGCGTTTTTGCCCATTCATCTACAACATCATAGGCAAAATTAAAATTTTCCGGTACTGTTATTGCAAAATTGGCCTCAAAATCAGCCTGATTTTCAAATTTCGTCTGTTTTAAATATTTTTCAATCATAAGATTTTATATATTTTTCAATTCATTATAATATGTTATACAACAACAGCCAAAAAACGCACCTTTTTTCCTCCGAGCGCTTTCATACCATGAGGAAAACTGGAATCGAAATAGACACAGTCGCCCTCTTCGAGAATCAAATCTTTTTCGTTGATGCGGAATTGCAGTTTTCCTTCCAGCACGAGGTCAAGTTCCTGGCCAGTGTGCATGTTCATGGAGATTGGCGCATCATTTGGTTCAACGCACACTTCATAGGGTTCGACCTTTGGATTTTTAAATCCGCTGGCCAGCGACTGGTATTTGTAGGCTTTCGTTCGCTCAATGGAAACGCCTTTACCCTTTCGAGTAACAAAATAGGAATTCATGCGTGGCTCATCGCCCGAAATTAATGTAGATGTCTCAATATTAAAGTTTTGAGCTACATCAAATAAAAAGCTCAGTGGAATATCAATCATTCCTGATTCATATAAATCAACTTCATTTGACGTTTTGCGGCAACGTTCGGCCATTTCTTCCTGGGAAAGTTCTAATGATTCCCTCAAACCTTTCAGTCTATTTGCTATTTGCTTAATTTGCTCATTCATAAATATTTAATTTTATTTTTTTCGACAAATGAATTTTCACAAAACTTTGGGCAAAGATATAAACAAATCCGAAATAGAAGCAACTATTTTTCGTTTTTTGTTAATGGTTGATAATTAGGTACTACGGGCAAGTCGTTAGATGAATTTTTAATGCGTCTGTACTGGGAATTAGCCGCAGTTTATTGTACTTTTGTAAAATTCAGTTATCTTTGCAAGCGAATTTAATATACGTTTATAGTCACGAATGCAAACAAAAAAAGAACAGACAACTTTATTACAGAACGTAATCGAAGGAATACAGGAAAAAAAAGGAAAGAACATTGTTATCGTTGATTTAACTGGCATTATCGGATGCATCTGCAATCAGTTTGTAATCTGCGAAGGAAATTCTCCGAATCAGGTATCGGCCATTGCCGATTCTGTGAGGGAGTATGTACGGAAAAAAATTTCCGTCAAGCCCGTATCTGTCAGCGGCGAGCAGAATGCACAGTGGATTGCCATGGATTACAGCGATATTATCGTCCACATTTTCCTTCCCGATCGGAGGAATTATTATCAACTGGAACATTTGTGGAACGATGCCAAATTGACAGACATTCCCGATTTGGATTAATTTTTGCAGAAACTGAATTATTTATAATTTATATTTTTAACGATTTCACTAAATTCTCGAAATATGGATAATAACAATAATGCCAATAACACTCCAAATTCCCCAAACAACCGTCCGAAAGGAAGTCCGAGCAAATTTCGACTTGACTGGCTCTTTCTGTTCATTGCCATTTCGCTGGCAGGGCTGTTTTTTACGCGCGACATGTACACAACCAAAAATGTAGGTTGGACAGAGTTTGAACAATACTTGATAGCAGGCGACTTTGAAAAGATCACAGTCTATACCGACGCCGACAGATTAGAAGCGAATGTCAAAAAAAACGCGATTGAAAAAATTTTCAAGGAAGATGCGTCCAATGTCCGTTCCAATCCAAAAATTTCAGTAAATATTCCGTCATCGGCGAAATTTTATGACTATATAGAAAAGGTGAAGGCAGAACATGAGCTGAAACTTGACGTAATTTACGAAAAAGGCGAAAGCACGTTCATGCGCATGTTGTGGTTCTTCGGGCCGGTATTGCTATTGGTCGGGCTGTGGTTTTTCATGATGCGACGGATGGCCGGCGGCGGGGTAGGCGGTGGAGTGTTCAGCGTCGGGAAATCGAAGGCTCAGCTTTTTGACAAAGACAGCAAAGTGAAAATAAC
>JAITHZ010000237.1 GCA_031279795.1 Bacteroidales bacterium | reverse complement strand
ATGCCGCTGAACAGCTTATTTATCAGCATGTTTCTTCGAAGATACTCTTTTTTTCCTTAAGCGGATCGCGAGAATATGTGTTGCGGTCATTGAAAATGAACGCAAACGGTTATATTCTGAAAGATTCGTCAAAAGAAGTGTTCCGAACAGCAATTCGTGAAGTAGCAACGGGTAATTATTTTTATTCAAGCAAATTAACTCATACCATAGTCACAGAATATTACAGGCGTATGCAGACGGGAACGAATACCGTTCTGGCGTTGCCACTGACGAAGCGGGAAATCGACATCCTGCAGAAAATCAAAGCAGGCAAGAACAATTGCGACCTGTCGGAAGAATACCACGTCAGCCAGCGAACAGTAGAAGCGCACCGTCTCAATATCATGCGCAAGCTGTCCGTCAATCACATAGAAGCTGCAATTGAAGCAGCATTACAAAAAGGACTGATTAAAAATTAAATTAAACATCAATTAATACAAAATGAAAATTCTGATAACCGGCGCCAGTGGATTTATTGGTGGATTTATTGTAGAAAAAGCGCTTGACAAGGGTTATGAAGTGTGGGCAGGCATTCGCAAAACCAGCAGCAGGGAATATTTGCAGGATAGCCGAATCCAGTTTATTGACCTGTGCTTCGCCGACGTCGAACAGTTGAAAAATCAATTGGAGGAATTTCGTGCGTTGCATGGTAGATGGAATTACATCGTTCATAATGCAGGCATTACGAAAAGTATTCATTTAACCGATTATGAAAAAGTCAATTACAGTTATACAAAAAACTTTGCCGATGCGCTGATTTCCTGCCAAATGCAACCCCGCACATTTATACTGATGAGTAGCCTCAGCGTCTGGGGGCCTGTCCGCGATGACGCGATGACGCCGATACATCTGCAGGATATTCCACAGACAAATACTTTTTACGGTCGCAGCAAACTTATGGCTGGAAAATACGTATGCAGTCTTCCGAATTTTCCGTATGTAATTTTGCATCCAACAGGAGTTTATGGCCCGCGCGACAAAGACTACTTTTTGATGTTCAAATCCATAAAGCAAGGCATGAATTTTATAGCCGGAAGGAAACAGCAATTTATTACATTTATTTATGTACAGGATTTGGTTGATGCGATTTTTCTGACAATTGAAAAAAACGTAACCAACGCATCCTATTTATTATCTGATGGGAACAGTTATACCAGTTCCGATTTTTCTCGACTGATTCAGCGGGAGCTTGGCAAAAAACGTGTAATCCGTCTGACAGTTCCACTTTTTGTACTGAAAATTGTTTCATACATCAACGAAAAATTGCTGGCGCTGTCTGGAAAATCCGGCACGCTCAATCGCGACAAGTATCACATCCTCGCACAACGCAACTGGCTGTGCGATATTTCACAAACACAAACAGGACTTGGGTTTTCGCCGAAATACGATTTGGTACATGGAGTTAAGGAAACAGCCGCATGGTACAAAAATGCACACTGGCTTTGATAATTAAGAATTAAGAATTAAGAATTAGGAATTAGGAATTAGGAATTAAGAATTAAGAATTAATAAATTCATAACTGATTATAAAGATGAGTATGGTTGTGGTATATTTAAAATGACAAAATTATAAAAATAAACAAAATAAAACCGTTAAATGATTGTAGGTTTGGCTGATACATCTCGAAAACATAGTTGATGCATGAAATTATTTACCAATTATTCTCTTTTGTACAATAATACCTTTCATTTGGACGTGAAAGCTGCCCGTTACATCGAATACGAAACAATTGGAGAATTGCGTCATGTGTCATGCGTCATGCAGCATGAGCAACTTCTTCATATTGGGAGTGGAAGTAATTTGCTGTTTACTGGCGATTTCTCCGGAACGATTCTTCATTCAACCATTCGCTATATTGAAATTGTGGCAGAAACGTCCGACACGCTTGATGTTCGGGTTGGCGCAGGCCTTGTCTGGGATGATTTTGTGGCATACAGCGTTACCCAGAATTGGCAAGGAGCTGAAAATCTGTCGCAGATACCCGGCGAAGTAGGAGCCGCTGCTGTGCAAAATATCGGCGCTTACGGTATGGAAGTAAAAGATTTGATTGTGAGTGTAGAAACGATGGATATGGCAACCGGACAAATACAGTCGTTCAACCAGCCGGAATGTCGCTATTCCTACCGCAGCAGCATATTCAAACACGAATGGAAAGGGAGATATACGATAACCGGCGTAGTTTTTCGCTTACAAAAGAAACCGCTGTTCAACTTGACTTACGGACAGTTGGAACAGGAAGTACGAAAGCTGGGTGAAGTAACAGCAGCCAATATCCGCAAAGCCGTGATTTCCATTCGCGAAAGAAAGCTGCCCAACCCAACAATAACAGGGAACGCTGGCAGTTTTTTCATGAATCCGGTCGTTTCGGAAGTTATTTATCATGATTTACTGAAAGATTATCCCGATATGCCATGTTATAAACAGCACAACAGTCAGGTAAAAATACCCGCCGGATGGCTGATTGAGCAATGCGGCTGGAAAGGACGCGCCATTGGACGCGCCGCCGTACACGACAAACAGGCGCTTGTGCTGATAAATACTGGTGGCGCAACCGGCACAGAAATTCTGCAATTGGCAAAGATGATACAACTGTCAGTAATAGAGAAGTTTGGTATTCATATTTTACCCGAAGTAAATATTATCTGAAAAAAAATGGAGCAATTATTTGCACAAATAAAATTTTTGTCTACCTTTGCACCCGCAAATTAGAAGGTACCATAGCTCAGTTGGTAGAGCAACGGACTGAAAATCCGTGTGTCCCCGGTTCGATTCCTGGTGGTACCACTTTTAAAATGCCAATATCCTGACAGACAGAATGTTGGCATTTTTTGGTTTTGTGAATTTGTCCCCTTTTTGTCTCTCAATCCGTAATTCGTAATTCGTAATTCGTAATTTTCAATTATCTTTGTCCACAAGAAATATAGAAGAAATGAAAGAGCTTATTATCAGAGAAACGTTAACAGAAAGTGCAGTCCTTGTTGGGCTGATAACGCCTGCACAGCCAGAAGCAAAAGCGCGGGAATATCTTGACGAACTGGCTTTTTTGGCGGAAACGGCAGGAGCCGTACCGGTGAAGATGTTTTTTCAGGCCCTCCCTTATCCGAATCCAGTTACATTTGTTGGAGGAGGAAAATTGCAGGAAATAAAGGAATATGTCACCGAAAATGAAATCGGGCTGGTGCTGGTTGATGACGAGTTGTCGCCCAGACAGTTGAAAAATATTGAACAGGAACTTCAGGTAAAAATTTTGGACAGAACTACGTTAATTCTTGATATTTTTGCACAGCGGGCGCAAACGGCACATGCCCGAACGCAAGTGGAACTGGCGCAGTATCAGTATCTGCTTCCGCGTCTTACCCGCCTGTGGACGCACCTCGAACGTCAACGCGGCGGCATTGGTATTGGAATGAAAGGGCCGGGGGAAACACAATTGGAAACCGACCGCCGGATTATCCTCGACAAAATTGCACATTTGAAAAAAGAACTCAAGGATATAGACCGCCAAAAATCGACCCAGCGGAAAAATCGCGGCAAAATGGTGCGCGTAGCCCTGGCCGGATATACGAATGTTGGCAAATCAACACTGATGAATGTATTGAGCAAATCGGAAGTTTTTGCCGAAAACAAACTCTTCGCTACCTTAGATACGACAGTACGAAAGGTCATTCTCCACAATTTGCCGTTTTTGCTCTCGGATACGGTTGGTTTTATCCGCAAGTTGCCGACCCATTTGATTGAAAGTTTCAAATCGACGCTGGATGAGGTACGCGAGGCCGATTTGTTGCTGCACATTGTCGATATTTCTCATCCTGGATTTGAAGAACAAATAGAAATTGTCAATCAAACCTTGCACGAAATTGACAGCAAAGAAAAACCTGTCATGCTGATATTCAACAAAATAGATGCTTACCAGTACATTGAAAAAGCCTCCGACGACCTTACGCCCCCTACGCGGGAAAATGTTACGCTGGATGAACTGAAACGCACATGGATGAACAAATTGCATGATAACTGTATCTTCATTTCTGCCAAAGAAAAAATCAACATGGATGAACTG
>JAITHZ010000196.1 GCA_031279795.1 Bacteroidales bacterium | reverse complement strand
TTATTATCAATCAATTATCAAAACTTCCACTTACGAAGCCTATACAAAAGGTTCTGGGAAAATGACTCATGTTTCGAAATTCATTGAACACTTGCCTGGTGCAAAAGAAATTAGCGCGTTCAAGGACAAAGTGTTCATGCAGGAATCTGTGTGCGAAATAAAATTTTCGGCTCCGGATAAATATGAACAGAAAGTCATTGCATTTTCAAATACGTTTCCGAATATGAATGATCCGAAAATGGCCATGTTTGCTGGAATGACTTCGCTGTATAATCCCATGTTAGGAAATGTTGTTTCGCCGTTGAATCCCAAGTCTTTCGATTATTATCGTTTCCGCTATGAAGGATTTAAAGAAGATAATAACCAAATAATCAACAAAATACGGATTATTCCCAAATTGAAAGATGGGAGGCTGATGGAAGGTATTATTTATATTGCCGATAATGAATGGAACATTCGCCATGCCGAATTTACTATTGTTTCTATGGGTTTAATTTCAAAATTTAAATTTAATTACCATCCTGTTATAAATGATATTTATTTAGTCACAACGTATGAAGCTAACCTGAAATTCAATCTCGGAATAAATCTTGAAGCCAATTTTCTGTCATCCATTCAATTTGCTGATATTCAGCTAAATGATTCACTTATTGCCATGCAAACGGAAAAAATTCGAGCAAAAAAAGAAAAGCAAAAGAAGCGAAAACGCCTTGAAATCAAAGATGATGATTACGTTACAAAAACGGTAGATTCGTTGGCAATAACGCGCGATTCCCTGTATTGGTCGGAAGTGAGGACAGTCGTTTTGAACGAGGAGGAACTGAAAAGTTATGTGCGGAAAGATAGCATGCAAACTTATGTGGATTCGCTCAACAATGCCGAACGGAATCCGAAGTTTAAAACGCTTGATTTACTTACAGGCGGATGGCTTGGCAACGATTCTTCGCTGTTGCATTTCAGATATGACGGACTTTTGGGCGTTTTTCCCGAATATAATTTTGTCGATGGTTTTTGGCTGGGGCAATCAGTTGAGATGGATTTTAATAAAAACCGGAATACAGGTGTGAGAATTTATCCTGCTGCGTATTGGCTAAGCTCCAGAAAAACAGTCGCTTGGGAAGTAACTGCGTCGCTGGATTATGCGCCTGAACGTTTGGGAAAATTGCAGGTATCGGCAGGGAAAAAATCGGAAGATTTTAGCGGCGACAACGGCATGGAGCGTCTTGTCAATGCTGCTTATTCGATTGTTGGCGGTAGAAATTTCGCACGGTTTTACGATCGAAACCACCTTGCCATATTCAATCAAACCGACCTTTTCAATGGTTTCAGGTTGAGCGTCGGTTATGAAACTGCTCGAAGACAATCGCTTGAAAATCATACGACTTGGAATATCTTCGGCATCACCGGAAAATGGAAACCAAACATTCCGGATGCCGTGACTTCGCTGAACATGCAGTATGACGGACTTTCGCAATATATTGTGCAACTGGAATATACGCCGGAATACTATTACCGGATACACTCCGGTAAAAAACGTTATATACGCTCGCGTTTTCCTACCTTCGTATTGAATTACCGGCAAGGAACAGAGGGAGGTTTGCTGGGGAAAAATTTTTCGACATTTCAGCAACTGGAACTGAACATCAGTCAGGAATTCAAAGCTGGCATTTTCAATCGCTTTAATTATTCGATTATTGCAGGAAAATTCCTGAATAACAACGATTTCAATTACATTGATTACAAACATTTTAACATCGCAGGCCATTGGTTGACATTCAAAGACTGGAAAAATGCATACGTTTTGCTTCCTTATTACAGATTTTCTACCAACAAGGAGTGGATTCAAGCTTTTGCCAATTACAATACCGACTACTTGATACTAAAACGATTATCATTCCTGCAAGGAAAACCGTTTACGGAAACGTTACATGCCAAATTTTTGCACACACCGGAAAAAAACTGCTATTCGGAATGGGGGTACTCCATTGACTTTCTGTCGGGTATGGGAAGAGCCGGTCTATTTGTGGCATTCGATTCGTTCACGTATTCCGGTTTTGGAGTGCAATTTTCCATACCGTTATTCGGAAAACGAAAAAGAAACAGAGAAATTACAATTTCCATTGGCAATTAATTCGCATCTCGAAAAGACGTGTCATATCGTGCATCTTTACTTTTTTCCTTTAACATTTTACCGGAAACTCCTTTTGTTTTCCGGTAAATTCTTTTACTTCCATTTTATATACCATTACATTTTTTAATTCTTCTTCCGTAAAATCATATTATTTTCCGATAAACCAAGCCTGCAAACTGTACATTGATGAATAATATTTATTTTATCCTCAATGTTTATAATTTCTTTGTCTTTCCGTCTCATTTCGTTATCCTCCAAATACTTAAGCCGTGTTATGCCTCAACGCATAGAGCGCTGCTCCATAGGCTCCCATCAGTTCGGGCATATCGCTGAAGCGGACGCTTTTGCCTGTTTCGAGTTCCAGGGCGCGAACAACGGCCAGATTACGCATCGTTCCCCCCTGTACGACAATATGTTCTCCCAGCAGGTCAGTATTGTTCAGTTTCAACACTTTATACAGGCAGTTTTTGACGACAGAATAGGCCAGCCCAGCCGAAATGTCGTTTAGACTTGCTCCTTCGCGCAGAAACTGTTTCACTTTGGAATTCATGAAAACGGTGCAGCGTGAACCTAAATCGCATGGAAGTTTTCCTTTGCAGGCCAGCAGGGCGAAATCGGCAGCGGAATGTCCCAGCGATTCGGCAAATCCTTCGATAAACGATCCGCACCCTGATGAACATGCTTCGTTGATTTCCAGACGATTGATAGCACCGTTTTCTACAAAGATAGCTTTCATGTCCTGCCCCCCGATGTCGAGGATAAACGAAACTTCGGGATCGTATTTCTTAGCGGCAGAATAATGTGCAATTGTCTCAACCAGACCATGTTCGATTCCAAAGCTGGCTTTCACCAAATCTTCCCCGTAGCCGGTTACTCCGCTTCCTGCAATTGACAGCGCTTTCCTTGACTCTTCAGCTTTTTGCCGAAATTCGTTGATGCCTTCGCTCACGGCTTTGAGTGGATTGCCTTGATTTTTTGCATAATAACGGAATATTACCCGTTCCTTACTGTCAATTGCCACAATTTTGGTGGTAGTTGAGCCGCTGTCAATTCCCACATAACAAGTGTCGTCTTCCATATCGGCCAGTTCAATGGCATCAATGAAATGCTGTTCTTTCTCTTTTTTCCATGTATGAAATTCTTCTTCACTCTCAAACAGAGAGTTGAGCCGGTCGGTAACCTTGAAATGTACATCTTCCTTTCGATTAAGGCCAGCGATGAAGTCCGACAGTTGAATAGACAGTTTTTCCTGCTTGCTGTACAGTGCACAGCCGTAGGCTGGAATTACGGCAGCATTTTCGCAAATCACGTATTCGTTTTCCTTCAATCCCAACAGTTTAACATATGCTTTTCGTAAAGCAGGAATGTATGCAAACGGACCGCCACAGAAAAAAACGTCCGTTTGAATGTCGTGACCACGAGCCAGCGATGTAATCGTCTGCAAACAAACAGCGTGGAAAATTGAAGCTGCAATGTCTTCTTTCGAGATATTTCTGGCCAGCAGGTTTTGAATATCCGTTTTCGAGAAAACACCGCAGCGGGAAGCAATTGGATAAATGTGCGTCGATTTTTCGGCTAAATCGTTCAACTCGCTCACATGAATACCGAGCAATGTGGCCATTTGGTCAATAAAAGCTCCGGTTCCACCAGCGCAACTACCGTTCATGCGCATGTCGGGCGTTTTTTTGCCGTCGAAGAAAACCATCTTTGCATCCTCTCCTCCAATGTCAATCAAGGTGCGGACGCCTGGATATTTTAGCGAAATCACTTCGGAAGCAGCTACTACTTCCTGTAAAAAAGGAATCTGATAACGTTCGGCCAACCCCATTCCGGCCGAACCGGTTACCATCAATTCAATCCGGCACTCGCCCAATGTTTCGAGCAACCGTCCGAAAACCGTCTTCATCGTATCAGGAACATCGGCATGATGACGCGAATAATCGCTGAAAATGATGTCGCAACTGTCGTCAATTACAGCAATTTTCAACGTGGTAGAACCGACATCCAACCCTGTTTTGTAAACTTGAGACATAATATAACAGCTTATGTGGTTAATTTAGATATGAAGCATCATTTTTGTCCAGTTGCGAATCAATATTTTTCTGTCGGCAACAAATGCTTCGAACTGTTTTTCATCCATGCCGGAAATATTGGTCAGTAATGGGCGTGCAATAAATGGAAAAATCACCAGCGACAGCATGTTCAGCGGAATGTGCAATGCGTTCAGGTTACGCAGATGCTCATTGGCAGCGCAATGTTCTTTCAATTGACGGTAAAGAGCCGTTTGGAGAATAAATTCTACCGATAAGCCAATTCGTCGTGTAAAATTTTCGGGATTGGCCTGTATTTCGCTCAGTATAAAGCCCGGAAGGTTCGGGTTGTCAATCAGCGTATCAATATAGGAGGTGACTACTGCATCTAACTTTTCGGTTAACGATGACGTGGGATCGTTGATAACCCGCTGAATTGCAAAGAATATTTTCTTGATACTTTCATCCATAATTTGCTCAAACAATTTTTCTTTACTTCGATAATAATAGTTGAGCAACGCAAGATTTATACCGGCTTCTTCCGCTATGTCGCGTGTCCGTGTGCCTGCAAATCCCTTTTGGTGAAACAGTTTGCGTGCTGCTTTTTTTATTCGCTCTTCTGCGCTGAGGTCTTTTTCCATTTTTTCCAATTCATTGTTCTATTTTCGTCTGCAAAGGTAATTTGTTTTTTGATTTAAACAGCCATTTTAATCATTTGATTAACATAAAACAGTTATTTAGAATTATTCTAAATTAAACCAAATTACACGTTTTTCCTTGTTTTCGTGAAAGTTTACTGTAATTTTGCAACCGCATTTCAAATTTGAAAATTCTAATTATTAAGATTATCTAAAACGAATTTAATTAAATTAACTATGGCTCACGTAATTAGTGAAGATTGTATCGCATGTGGAACATGTATTGACGAATGTCCGGAAGGAGCAATATCTGAAGGTGATATTTATATAATTGACCCGACGATTTGTACGGATTGCGGCACTTGTGCCAGCGTATGCCCGACTGAAGCAATAAGTCAGGGATAGTTATCCGAAATTGCTTGTATCTTAAAATACCGTCTGATTTTTATTAGACGGTATTTGCTTTTAATTAGCTTGTCTGGTTCAGAACAACTGAGCAGAAAGAGGTTGCCAGCGGCATTACTGGCATTGAAAAAATCAACCAGCGTTATTTTTTCAAAAATTCGTCAATAGCTTCGGCGGCATGGCGTCCGGATGCGATGGCCCACACGACGAGGCTTGCGCCGCGCGTGGCGTCGCCGGCAACGAATACTTTATCGACCGACGTCCGGTTGGGCGTTGAAGCTGCTACGTTGCCGCGTGCATCGTATTCCACGCCCAACTGGTTGAGCAGGCCTTCATGTACGGGATGAACAAATCCCATCGACAGGAGCGCCATTTCTGCTGGAATAATTTCGGACTTGCCGGTTTCGGTCATCACCATGCGTCCTGCAGTGTCTTTTTTCCATTCAATTTCTGCGACTTCTACGCCTGTCAATTTGCCGTTTTCGCCGATGAAACGTCGGGTGGAAAGATTCCAGCGCCGCGTGCATCCTTCT
>JAITHZ010000187.1 GCA_031279795.1 Bacteroidales bacterium | reverse complement strand
GCATAAAAGTATTTGTAACCAAGCGCACTGGTTGCTGACGTTACGGCATATGAAAAAACATTGTTACCTTCCGACGTCATTTGGACAAATGCAGGATCCCAATTGTTGAAAGTTCCGCTAATCCAAACACCAGCGGTTCCGGCTGGCGCTGTAACTTTCAATGTCGCATGAACAGGAACAGGAACATTAAAGGTTGCATTGTACTTGAAACCGCCATTATCTTCATACAGTGTATTAGTACCATCCGTAGCATCCAAATAAATTTCTATCGTATGATCTCCTGCGGCTAATCCGGCAGCCATGTCAATCCCTGCGGGTAATTGCCATTTATTATTATTGTTGCTTTCCTCTAAATAAGGAATTGTTACCGCCTGAAAACTGCCGTTATCAATATTGTAATGGAAAGTAACGGTAACTCCTGATCCGCCGGGAAATGATTCATAAGTTTCCGCTTCTACTCCAATGTAGAGCGCCGTCACAGACCCAAAATCTTTTGAATTAAATGCAGATATATCCTCCCAGCTTGCTGCTGCTGCAGGATCTGCACCTACATAGAATTTGGTGTTTCCAAACCAACTTAAACTTTGTGCTTGTGTTAAAAATGACACCCCAAGCAACACAATCGAAAAAAAGACTAATTTTTTCATGATCTACTTTTTTTAAGAAATTATAAGTATGTTAATTAAATAAGACATTGCAAATTTATTGTATATATTAGAATAAACTCATAAGATTTTCTTTCCATATTAGCATTTTAACAGGCAAACGTTTGCAGAAATTATTTTATAATTAATTTGGTTTGATAAACAGGGCTTCCTCCATTGCGCGGCGAGATTTTCAGCAGATACGTCCCGCTTTTCAGGTTCTTTCGTTGCAGTATGTAATCGTTCCCTTCAAACTGTTCGCTTGTTACTTTTTTGCCCGACAGATCGTATATTGATAATGTGTATGAATGATCGCCTGTGTTTGGCAAACTGATCATGCACTGTTCTTGCATGGGCGACGGGTATACAATCATAGATAACTGAAAATCAGTTGCACCAGACAAATTGGTGGCTCCCGACGACAGCAGGATGACATAATCGTTTCCGTTGTTGTTGTCCCAGTCTCCGCCATTGGTATTGATGCAGAATTTAATCTGATTAACCGATTGGTCGAATGGGCCAATCTTCGCTACATACCGGTCATTCTCCAATACAAACGGAGTGGTTGTGGGGTTGGTGAAAGTGCTGTTTTTACCCCAATAAAAGTTTTTTCCGGCAGTCCAACCGCTTTTCATGACAATAGTTATTACGTCATTGCAAGCAGGATTTGCGGGACTGATTTCAATATAGCTCGGCAGCGTGTGCGTGCCTTGTCCTTCCTCAGTTTGCGCACCTATATATACATGTTGAATGGGCGTTTTGAAAACATTTCCCTTCGTGTCCGTCGCTTCCACATAATAATCTACCAGCGTTTCGGACAAACCGGCGATGTCGGCGTAACAGAGGTCGGCTTTGGCTTTGGGAAGGATAAAGAAATTGAGTTCCGAATCGTTTGCAGGATCGGCGGCCATAGGTTTGCGGTTCATCTCCTTTTCTTGCCATCCATTGACTTCGACGCCTCCTGCGTATGTTTCGTTATCTTTGCTTGCTAAAGACCTGACGCCATCTTTATCCGTGCGGTATTTCAATTTAACGGACGATAAACCGCTCACATCGTATGCAAACGTCCATACCGTGAAATCGCTGGGATATTGCACTTTTTTATATGATGTGGTGGGGCCAAATCCTGTTCCTCCCGGATTGTAGGGATAACGTTGGGGAATGAATACGGAGGGCGCCGTATTGTCGGTTCCGGATTTAGCGTTGATCACCTTTTGGGCATATTCGATAGCGATATTTCCCGTCATGGAAGGTTTAACTTCCATATCTTCAGCCTTACCATAATACATGAATCCGGAATTAAGACCGCCAAAATAAAAATGCCAGGCTTTTTCGGCGTCGTTGGCAATTGAGCCGCCTTCGCATATTTTTTCGATGGAAAGATTTCCGGTAAGATCTTCTGCCATAGTCACATAGTTTTCGGTAGCAGTGATTACCGCCCAGTTTCTGGCGTCTTCCGTCCAGCCGTCGGGATTGAAGGTGTAGTTTGATTTGTTATACAGCGGCCATAACCAATTGATAAACTGAGGGTGTCCCCAGTCGCTGTCGGCATTGACCCAAGCGCCGTCTTCAACGCGCACGACGTCGTTTTCGGGAACCGGATGATCTTTTAAGAATTGTTGAATGGTGGTAGGTTTATAGCCTGCATTTTTAGCCGCATGAGTAAAACTCGTAACCGCTTCGTTGTAATAACTGTAACCGCCGCCCCATGCGTTATCGCCGTCGTGGGCAAGCAATACGATACTTGGCTTGGATTCGGTGCAGTAAGGCGCAATTTTGCTTTGAATATCATTTACATTTGCTCCGCTATATCCGTCGATGTAGCTCAGATAATTACACATCGGGATGACGTCAATCTTATATTCTGTTCCGGTCGACGGGTCGACATACCTTGCTTTATGCGCCTGGTAGCAATAAGGTGCGGCCAAACGGCTGCCTCTTCCGTCGATGGCTCCGTCGAACCAGTTAATTCCCTGCGCCGGCGTCATATCTGCTTTGTTGGGCGCGTCGATGTTTCCGTTGATATTGTAGGGATGCGCATAGTCGCTCAATGTGCGCGCCAGATGGCTATTCGCAACAACCGACCATTGGATATCACATTCAACTAAGGTTTTAATGATTCTTTCGGAAAAAGCGCATTCTGCCGGCCAATATCCGGGAGAGGTGTAACCATAATATTTTTGAGAAACATACTGCTGCCCTAAAATTTGCTTTTTCAGCGTTCTTTCACTCACTAAGGGAGAAAGCGCGTGATCGTAGGTGAAACTGACAACATCCAGACGGGGATAGCCGCCGGAAGTTTTTTTATTGATCACTTCTTTGTAACCATTCATCCAACCCGAACCGTATCCCCATTGATTTTTGACGGCGAGGGATTGTATATTTTCGAGCAATCCGGCAGAGATGCTTAACTGCGCGCCTGCGTCCGGCACGTCAGTAATGGAATTAATCGCATTTCTGGGCGCTGATTGATAGGCGTTTACCCGATCGTCTTTAGAAAAAATTTCCTGTAAATCGTTGGTCGGGTGAGGGAGGTTAGAGCCGGGGTACATATTTTCTCCCGACGTCTTCAAACGGTGAGATTCTTCTACAAATTGCTTGGAATCGGGTTTGTTTTTGCTTTTCTCGCCCCAATAAACAGGTTGGTCCATGTGCCATAAATAAGTGGTGTAGACTTTCTGGCTATCTTGCGCTTGAATAGAAAAGCTCATTGTAATAAATAAAAAAAATTGCAAAAATGGTTTCATCGCATACATATATTTAAGTTTAATTGTAGAATCCATAGGAAGATTATCAGGCAAAATTCAGCAGGATTTCGCTGTAAAATTAAGTCTTGTTAAGGATATAATATTGATTTAAGACAATATTTTTATTGATTTTCAATGCAAACGATTGCACTGTACTAATCCACAGGTCGAAGAATAATTTTTAGATTGGAATAACTTTGTCAAATTATATTAGTTGCGAGCTACGAAAAAATAACCTGCTAAAACCGCATAAAAAATACCAGTTTCAGCAGGTTATTTTTAAATAGCTTGCTAAAACCCCATAAAAAATGCCAGTTTCAGCATGTTATTTTGAAATAGCTTGCTAAAACATCATAAAAAATACCAGTTTCAGCATGTTATTTTGAAATAACTTGCTAAAACCCTATAAAAAATACCAGTTTCAGCAGGTTATTTTGAAATAACTTGCTAAAACCAATGTTTTTTGTACCTTTGCAGCAGAAAATAAATTTGGTTCAGGTGGAAAATATTATCGGAAGAAAAGAAGAAATGAGGCGGCTAACAGACTATCTGAGTTCTGATAAAGCTGAATTTGTAGTGGTTTACGGCAGGCGCAGAGTAGGTAAAACTTTTTTAATAAAACAGTTTTTCAAAGAACAGTTTGCGTTTTATCTGTCAGGTTCGGAAAATGCAGACAAAAATCAGCAACTTTTCAATTTTACTACCGCCTTGAACGAATATAGCGATACGAAATATCCGCTCGTAGACAGTTGGCCGAAAGCGTTTGTACAACTAAAAGAATATCTGGAGAAAGTAAAAACAAAAGGACGAAAAATCGTTTTTTTAGACGAGTTACCTTGGTTTGATAACTCCAAATCAGGCTTTTTGTCGGCCTTCGAATATTTCTGGAACACTTACGCATCGTCTAAAAAAGAAATTTTTCTTGTGGTTTGTGCTTCGGCTACTTCATGGATTATGAATAAAATCATCAAAAATCGAGGCGGATTGCACAATCGCGTAACACGACAGATGTTTTTGTCCCCTTTTACGCTAAACGAAACCGAACAGTTTCTAAAAGCGAAAAAAATCATAATGCCGCGTTTTCAAATTGCTGAATGTTATATGATTATGGGTGGTATCCCATATTATTTAGACCAATTGGAAAAGCAGTACAGCCTGTCTCAAAATGTTGACAATCTGTTTTTTAAGAAACACGGCGTTTTGCGTGAAGAATACGCCAAAATTTATCGTTCTTTGTTCAAATCGCCCGAAAAAGATATGCAAGTAATTGAAGCATT
>JAITHZ010000091.1 GCA_031279795.1 Bacteroidales bacterium | reverse complement strand
TGATCAGGCTTGCGCAGATATGGTCGCAAAAGCGCCTGCACTCAATGAAAGCATTATCCGGCAGCGCTATCCTGATGAACAACTGGAAAATTGCGACAAATTTCAACTGCTCCATCCCGATACCAACTGGCAGGCGGGACTGGAATATGCCGAAAAAATCGGACTGGGAACGAGAAACTATCAATTAAAAATTGTTTAATGAAACTGAAATGAAAAAGGCATGCTTACTCTTATTTTTTTCTGGCGCACTGACAGTTTTTGCACAGGAATTGTTGTGGAAAGCAGGAGTATATTCGTTTTTCGACAACAACGAATTTTCTGGCTCCAGTGTGCAAACTTCCCAAACGATGGCTGGCGTACATCTTGCACCGGAAGTCGGGATTGCATGGAATCGAAAGTTTCGTGTCCTTGTCGGAATTGACCTCATGCATGAACTGGGAAGCGAGAAAATGTTCGCCTTCTGCGATCCGGTCATTTATTGCGAAATGGATGCAAAACCTTTTCGTTTCCGCATGGGCGCTTTCCCGCGAAAGGACGTGCTGGAAAAATATCCGCGCATGTTTATTCAGGATTCCATCGCAAATTATCGTCCAGTGATGCAGGGATTTTTCTGGGAACATTATTCCGACATTCACTTCATGAACATCTGGCTGGACTGGACCGGCCGCCAAAGCGAAACCACCCGCGAGGCCTTTTTCATGGGATGGTCGGGCAAATATCAGCTTGGCATTGCCTACGCACAGCATTTCGGCTACATGCGCCATTTTGCCTTTTCGCTGAAGCATGACGACTCGGAAAGCTTGCACGACAATGGATTGCTGCTTACTTCACTCGGTGTTGATCTTGCATCTCTTGCTGAGTTTGAAAAACTGGACGTGAATGTCGGTTGGTCAGTCGGATTGGAACGCGACAGGGAAGACCGCCTGTGGCACAGGCCGCAAGGTTTTTTGTCGGAACTGAAAGTTGAATACCGTGGACTGGGATTGTTCAACACTTATTATAAAGGTAACCGGCAGCAATTTTTTTATGAAAAACACAGAAGCAATCTCTACTGGGGCGACCCTATTTATCGTTCATCCGAATACAACCGTTCGGACATTTACATCCAATTCCTGAAAAACAAGGCTATGGACATAAAATTCATTTATTCGCTCCACTTCACCGAAAAAAATATCTACCACGAACAGGCACTGTATGCAACTTTTGATATGAACAATTTTAGAAAAAAAACGCGAAAACATTTGGGTGAATTAAGAATTAAGAATTAGGAATTAAGAATTAGGAATTAAGAATTAAGAATTAAGAATTAAGAATTAAGAATTAAGAATTAAGAATTAAGAATTACAAGGTCTTGCGAAGTTTCGTAACTCTCAACTCTTAAAAATTTATCGTATTTCTTTTGGAGTAATAACATCTTTTTTGTTCCTTTGCAGGCGTAGAATTGAAAATAAAATTATATATGACAGAACAAGCAAAGATTATTGAATTAGAAGATGCGGTAATCCGTTTTTCCGGCGATTCCGGCGACGGTATGCAACTCGTGGGAAATATCTTTTCCAACCTGTCGGCAGTGTTCGGTAACGAGATTTCGACTTTCCCCGACTATCCGGCAGAGATCCGCGCCCCGCAAGGTTCGCTTAGCGGTGTATCAGGATTTCAGGTACGCTTGGGATCGCGGGCTATTTTCACCTCCGGCGACAAAGCCGATGTGCTGATAGCCATGAATCCGGCAGCATTAAAGGTAAATGCCGGATTTTTAAAAAAAAATTCCATCGTGATTATCAATTCCGACAGCTTTCAAGAGGCCGATTTGAAAAAAGCTGAGTTTGCAACCGCCAATCCGTTTGAAGAACTTGGCTTGAACAGCTTGTTCGTGCAGGTAGTCAGCGCTCCAATTGACACACTTGTCAAGGAAAGTCTGGCCGATAGCGGACTGGATAACAAAGCCCGGCTGCGGTCGAAAAACATGTTTGCACTCGGTTTGACGTGCTGGCTGTTGAATCGTCCGCTGGAATATGCGTTCGAGATGCTGAAAAATAAATTCAAAAAGAAAGAACAAATCTTGCATGCAAACATAAAGGTATTGACCGACGGCTATAATTATGGCCACAACGTGCATGCATCCGTTTCGACATTTCGCGTGGAAGCAGCCTCGTTGGAAAAAGGACTGTATACCGACGTGCAGGGCAATCGGGCTACGGCGCTGGGATTGATTGCCGCCGCTGAAAAAGCTGGCCTCGAACTGTTTCTTGGCAGTTATCCGATTACTCCGGCAACGGAAATTCTGCAGGAACTTTCTGCTCGCAAGGAACTGGGAGTAAAGGCAGTTCAGGCCGAAGACGAAATAGCAGGAATCTGTTCGGCAATTGGCGCAAGTTTTGCTGGTAATCTGGCAGCTACCTCAACATCGGGGCCGGGACTGGCGTTAAAATCCGAAGCGATTGGTCTTGCAGTCATGGCCGAACTTCCCCTGGTTGTGATTGACGTGCAGCGCGGAGGCCCTTCCACTGGCTTACCCACGAAAACTGAACAGTCCGACCTGCTGCAAGCTCTGTATGGGCGTAATGGCGAGTCGCCTGCTGTGGTGATGGCCGCCACAAGCCCAAGCAACTGTTTCGATGCTGCTTACATGGCTTCCAAAATTGCGCTCGAACACCTGACGCCGGTTATTCTGCTCACCGACGGCTTTCTGGCGAACGGTTCTTCGGCATGGAAACTCCCTGATCTGGAGGCTTATCCCGAAATAAATCCACCATACGTCTCGCCCGAAATGAAGGGAAGATGGAAATCTTACCTGCGTGACGAGGAAACCAGCGTGCGTTACTGGGCTATTCCTGGAACGGAGGGCTTCGCTCACCGGTTGGGCGGTCTGGAAAAGGATTTCACAACCAGCGCCATTTCCACCGACCCTGCTAACCATCAGCGAATGGTTGAGGCTCGTCAGTCGAAGATCGATAAGATTGCCGTGCCTTACCTGAAGCTTACTGGCCATATCTATGCCGAGTTGCTCGTCACTGGCTGGGGCGGCACCTATGGCCATTTATATTCCGCCGTGCACCAGCTCGTGTCGGAAGGAAAGGAAATCTCGCTGGCTCACTTCAGCTATATTAACCCGCTGCCCAGCAACACATTCAGCGTATTTTCTCACTTCAAAAAAATCGTTGTCTGCGAACTCAACAACGGTCAGTTTGCGACTTATCTGCGCAGCAAAGCGCCAGAATTTAATATAGTGCAATACAATAAAATACAAGGACAGCCATTTACGGTCAACGAACTGGTTGAACATTTCACAAAACTACTGGAGGAAAAATAACATGAACACAGAACAATATACGCCACAGGATTTTAAAAGCGACCAGTACGTACGCTGGTGCCCGGGTTGCGGCGATTATGCTGTACTCAATTCTCTGCACAAGGCCATGTCAATGCTGGGCATAAAACCGCACGAAACGGCAGTGATTTCCGGTATCGGCTGCTCGTCTCGCCTGCCGTACTACATGAATACCTACGGTTTTCACACCATCCACGGACGAGCCGCAGCCATTGCAACGGGCGTGAAGCTGGGAAATCCCTGCCTGTCGGTCTGGCAAATTACCGGCGACGGCGACTGTCTGGCCATCGGCGGAAATCACTTTATCCATACCATTCGCCGAAACATTGACATTAACATCATTTTGCTGAACAACAAAATCTATGGATTGACAAAAGGCCAGTATTCTCCAACCTCCGACAAAGGATTCGTCTCCAAATCGTCGCCCTACGGTACGGTGGAAGAGCCTTTCCGTCCTGGAGAGCTGACTGTCGGAGCTCGCGGCAATTTTTTTGCCCGAACCATTGACGTGGATTTGAAAATGTCGGCAGAACTCTTCGCCGAAGCCGGAAGACACAAAGGCGCATCGGTGGTTGAAGTGTTGCAGAACTGCGTGATTTATAACGACAGTATCCATAAACCTATCATAGAAAAAGATGTTCGCGCAGAGCGAACCATTTTCCTGGAACATGGGAAACCAATGATTTTCGGAAAAAACTCCGACAAAGGACTGGCGCTGGATGGCTTTAACCTGAAAACCGTCAGGCTCGGCGAAAACGGAATAACCGAAAAGGACATTCTGGTACACGACGCTCAAACGCAAGACAATACCCTGCACTACAAACTGGCCACAATGGGAGGCGAGCTTCCGGTTGCGCTCGGGGTCATCCGCAAATTCGACGCCCCAACCTACGACGAGGAATTTGTACGGCAAATCAATGAAGTACAGGCAGAAAATCCGGTGCGAACTCTGCGGGAGTTGCTGCTGAAAGGCGAAACGTGGGAAATAAAATAAGCGCATATCAAATGAAAATTACAGAAAACAACCATCAACTCACAGTCCCCGACCATGTAACCGTTCCTTTTATAGAAGGCGACGGTATAGGCAAAGAAATAACCGCAGCCGGTCAGCAAGTAATCAATCAGGCCGTAGAGAAGGCCTACGCAGGCAAGCGCGCCATCGAATGGAAAGAAGCGCTGGCCGGAGACAAAGCCTTTGAACAGACCGGAAACCGTCTGCCCGACGAAACACTTGACATGTTCCGCGAATACCGAATCGGCGTCAAAGGACCACTCGCCACACCAGTTGGCGAAGGCATCCGCTCACTAAACGTAGCCCTGCGCCAGACGCTTGATCTGTACGTCTGTCTGCGTCCGGTACGCTGGTTCAACGGCATATCGTCGCCGCTCAAAGAACCGCAAAAAGTGAATATGGTCATCTTTCGCGAAAACACCGAAGATATTTACGCCGGCATCGAATGGCAACAGGGTACACCAGAAGCAGCCAGAGTACTGAAGTTTCTGAAAGAGGAAATGGGCGTGACAAAAATCCGCTTTGAGGAAACGGCAGCATTCGGCGTCAAACCCGTATCCATCGAAGGAACGGAACGACTGGTGCGCGCTGCTATCGAATATGCGCTGGAAAACGGTTTGCCTTCG
>JAITHZ010000067.1 GCA_031279795.1 Bacteroidales bacterium | reverse complement strand
CGCATCTTCGTCAATCGGCAGCCCCAAAGCATCGCGCAATCGTTTGTTTTCGGCCCGAAGGACATGATTTTCCGATTCAAGTTCTTCAATTCGCTTATAGAGGTCGGTTTCAGGCATATCGGATTACTCATAAATGAGTGCGGAAATTTTTATCTATCAATCATCGATCTTCGCTTAGCATCATTATAGTTTTTCACCTCCACCATTCCGAAACCCGTACTGTTTTTATAGCCCAATCCTCTCTTAATTTGCAACTCAACTCTCATTGAATATTCTCTCCATCAAATGCCATTTTTCGTGAGAAAGATGACTTCCATCAACGGCCTGAAAAACACTCATTTCCTCTTCCCATTCTTGTTGTTGAGGTAGGGTACTTAGCTTGTCAAACGCCCGTTCCCAGTCAAAATCAAGAGGAGTTTCCACTATCATAAAGGCATGGTTTTCGTGCAGAAATATCTCCATTTTCAGAATTCCGATTTTTTTGAGTCCCTCGCCGATAACTTGAGGAAATGCTTCCGGACTGTGCCTTTTGACATATTCATTAATTAAGGCTGCATCATTTTTCAGGTCTAACGTCTGGCAATAATGCTTTGTTGCAAATGGATATTGTTTTGAATAATAACCGTCAGTCTTACTTTCCATATATTTTATTTTAATTATTTAATTATCACAAACAAAGCCAAAATCACTAAAAACAGTTATTGAAAATCGCTGTAAATATATGACTTTTCAATTAAAAATTACGAATTACGAGAGAGAATTCGTAATTCGTAATTGCCGCAGGGAGGCAGATTTGCCTCTGATTAAAAAATAACCCATCGCCTCAATTTAAAATTAAGGCGATGAGTAAATGCCCGAAAATCAAATCATTGATAGCCAAAAAGCTCTTGCATCTGTTCTTGCATTAATGTAGGATCTGTTACCGCACCAATTCCAAACATGGCAAGTGCGATGATCAAAAAAATAAAGTACAGCAGAGAAAGCACAATACCAATAATTGCACAAATCTTCCCCGCACTCAGATTTTTGTACGAAGCCAATGTGTAATGATCGGGGTTGGCGGCATATTCCTTACCGGCGCTTGAGGCCATTACCAGTGCGATAATGGCGAGAATCAGTCCCACAATGCCATAACAGCAGCAAAAAGGTATTGACAATATTCCCAATACAAGTGTTAGCGTTGCATTGGTGAGTGGTACTTGATGTCCATAATTGTTTTCCATAATTAATAAAAAGTTTTATGTGTGAAAATTTTGTATAAATAAAAAATCATGATAATAGCCGAACATGCAATATATCCCCATTTAATAATTTCTGCTCCATATTTAAATTGCACTTTCAGATGCAATACCGTGAACAGCAGCAGGGTAAATACAGGAATTGCTGCCGGATAAACGGCCAGACTCTTGGCCAAATCACCCTCCAGCAAAGCAATAATACTGCGCTGCAATCCACAGCCAGGACAATCAATGTGGAAAAAATATTTCGTTGGACAGGGCAAAAGAGGTATTCCCATTTTATAATTGATTAATTCGCTGCAAATATAATCCATCCATTTCTAAAATAAAAGAAAAAAATTATTATTTTATTACCGGTTATTAGTAAAAAGCCACTAACCACCAATAATCACTTACCGCTAACCACTAACCATTAATAAAATGTCCCAAAACATCCTATAAAATGTCCCAAAACATCCTATAATCATAATGGGTTAACCGGTATCTTTGCAGATGTTTTTATTCTCTAAACTAAGCTATGGAAAATCGACTAATGCTTTAGGTGCAAAGGCTGTTGAATTTAGCTGTTTTGCAAATTTAACGGCCTTTTTTTATTAAAAAAAGCAGAATAACGAAAAATATTTCATTATATTCTCCGTTGAAATAGGAGTTGATTAGATAATGTGTATTAGATTTTTTAACAATAAATTAATAATAATTAACTATATACATAAATGAAACAACATTTTCTTTGGATAACCGGTCTGACGCTAAGTATTGCAACCTTGGGCGGTAATCATAAAAACTGGAACAGGGATGAAGTGATAACTCTCGTCCGCAAAGTAAACGACCGCTGGCAATCCACGCATCCCGAACCCGGAAACGCCTTTTGGCACACGGCGGCCTATCATACGGGAAACATGGCCGCGTATGAAGTCACTCAAGACGAACGTTACTGCGCCTACTCCGAAGCATGGGCGGAACACAATCAGTGGAAAGGCGCTAAATCGGACGACAAAAGTCAATGGAAATACCGCTACGGCGAAACCGACGATCATGTGCTTTTCGGCGACTGGCAAATCTGTTTTCAAACCTATATCGACCTCTACCGGTTGCAACCCGACGACCGGAAAATAGCCCGCGCCCGCGAAGTCATGGAATACGAAATGTCCACCCCAAACAACGATTACTGGTGGTGGGCCGACGGACTGTACATGGTAATGCCGGTGATGACAAAACTGCACAAAGTGACCGGCAATGCACTCTACCTTCAAAAACTGTATGCGTATTTTTCGTTTGCAAAAAATCTAATGTACGACGAAGAAGCCGGATTGTTTTACCGCGACGCCAAATACATTTATCCCAAACACAAAACAAAAACCGGTAAAAAAGAGTTCTGGTCGCGCGGCAACGGCTGGGTCTTTGCAGGATTAGCTAAAGTCTTGCAGGATTTACCGGAAACCAATGTGCACCATCCGGAATATGCGGCCGTTTTTCGCACAATGGCCAAGGCCTTGAAAAATTCGCAGCAAGCGGACGGGCATTGGACACGCAGCCTCCTGGACGAATCACAGGCTCCGGGCTACGAAACCAGCGGAACGGCGTTTTTTACCTACGGTTTCCTTTGGGGGATAAACAACGGAATACTGGAACGGGACGAGTACGAAGAAACCATCCAAAAATCGTGGAAATACTTGACTGAAATTGCTTTGCAACCCGACGGAACGGTCGGTTATGCGCAACCCATTGGCGAGCGCGCCGATCAGCATAACAATGTCAATGAACGCTCGACGGCTGATTTTGGCGTGGGCGCATTTTTGCTGGCTGCCTGCGAAAAAGTGAAGTCAATAGAAAAAATCAAACAGGATTCACTACATGGAATTGCTCAAAAAAGAGTAGAGGTAAAAGACATGTCCGCTTACCTGCTCACCTATTTTAAAGACGATACGCACTCGTTGTATTTTGCAGTAAGCGACGACGGCTATACGTTTACCGACGTCAATGGAGGGAAACCGGTTATTGCGGGCGATACCATTGCGACACAACGCGGCATTCGCGACCCGCATGTCACACGTGGAAAAGATGGCGCATTTTATCTGGCTATGACCGACTTGCATATTTACGGCAAAGAAAAAGGTTATCGTACCACCCGGTGGGAGCGTGACGAAAAATACGGCTGGGGCAACAACCGCGGTTTCGTACTGATGAAATCATTCGATTTGATACAGTGGACACGCAGTAATGTGATCGTAGAAGATTTGTTCCCTGATCTCGACGTTGCTTGCGCATGGGCGCCGGAAAGTATCTACGACCCTGAAACCGATAAAATGATGCTGTATTTCACTATGAGGATTGGTGGCAAGGGCAAAACGAAACTTTATTATGCCTACACCGACGACGATTTTACTACGCTTGTTTCTCGTCCACAATCGCTTTTCAATCATCCCGATTCGACTTTTCAGATTCTCGACGCCGACATCACGCGCTTATCCGACGGCGAGTATGTGATGTTTTACGTTTCGCAGGAGAATCCGGCCGGTATCAAAATGGCAAAATCGAAACACATCAATCGCGATTATACGTACGAATCGCACTGGGTCGATTTTGAATCGGGTTCCTGTGAAGCTCCTAACCTGTGGAAACGCATCGGTGAGAATAAATGGGTGTTGATGTACGACATCTTCAGTATCAGGCCGCACAATTTCGGATTTGCAGAAACTAATGATTTTAAAAAATTTACAAATATTGGCCGCTTCGATGAAGGGGCAATGAAACGCAGTAATTTTGAAATTCAGAAACACG
>JAITHZ010000051.1 GCA_031279795.1 Bacteroidales bacterium | reverse complement strand
TTTGAATACTACACAGTATTTGCCACGGGCTTGCCTTCGTCGCCCGCAGTCGGTTTTGATGACGAAATGGACGAGGACGAAATTATGGTTGAAGAACCTGTTGATGTTGAATTGATAACAATGGAATTTGACGAGCCGTATCCCCAAAAGCCCGTTATGGTTGATTTTCACGATAACGGCGTAATTGAGGCGGTGTCAAAGAAAATTTACGACGTGCTGTTTCCTAGAAGATGAATACAAAAAGCCGGTTCAATTTGGGCGATGAGCAGAACTTCGGCAAAATCGCGCCGTTCGTCCAGCGGAAATGATTGCTCGTAAATAGCGCGAATACTGGATAACAGAATGCTGTCGGTATCTTTGCCTGTCAGGGTGTGTTGTTGCATAAGCAGATTTTTTTCGCAAAAATACATCATTTTACCGAATAAGTAGGAAAAATAACTTATCTTTGTAAACGAATTGACATCATTAACATGAACTAATATGAAACACTTTTTGAAATTTACACTTGCTTCCATGGTTGGCTTTTTAATAGCCAGTATCGTGCTGTTTGTTCTTGTGCTGGTAATCATTGCTGGCACTTTCTCCATGTCGAAAACGGAATATATTCCCGTCCCCAAAAGCATCTTGCATCTGAAACTCGAAGGCGCGCTGATGGACAGGACGCAAGACGATCCGTTTGAAATCCTGTGGGGTACATATTCCGATACCGAAGTAAAAATCGGTCTTGACAAAATTCAGGACGCCATCAAAACAGCTAAGGAAAATTCTGATTTTGAAGGCATTTACATCAGTTGCGGTTTCTTCTCTGCTTCGCTGGCTTCTGTAGAGGAAATTCGAAATGCGCTGATTGACTTCAAGAAAAGCGGCAAATTTATCATCAGCTATGGCGGCGGAACGTTTCTCCAGAATGCCTATTATCTTACGTCGCTTTCCGATCGCATTATCATGAATCCGCAGGGATTACTGTTTTTTAACGGTTTAAGCGCTGAAACAATCTTTATAAAGCAACTGCTCGAAAAAACTGGAATTGATATCCAGATTTTTAAGGTTGGCGAATACAAAAGCGCTACGGAAATATTCAGCAACAACAAAATGAGCGACTACAGCCGGAAAGAAATTTCGGATTACCTGAACATCTCATGGAAAGTGATGTTGGACAATATTTCTGCCGAAAGAAAAATTCCCGTAGACAGCCTGCAGGCGTATGCCGACCGCTTACTGGCTTTCCAACCAGCAGAAATTTCGGTGAAATGTGGACTGATTGACACATTAATGTATGAAAATGACGTGATTGAACTGTTGAAAAATGAAGCAGGAATTTCCTCGTCAAATGATATCATCTTGGCGAGTGTAAATAAAGTTGCGAGCATTCAAACAAAATCAGCAGCGAAAGATAAAATCGCCGTCGTTTATGCTCTGAATGGCATTGATGACGGATCAAGCGACGGAGTCAATTCGGCTAAATTGATTAAAGATTTAAAAACTATCCAAAAAAACGACAAAATAAAAGCGGTTGTTTTGCGCGTCAATTCACCTGGAGGCAGCGCTTACGGCTCCGAACAGATTTGGAAGGAGTTGACCGACATGAAAGCCGTCAAGCCCGTTGTCGTGTCTATGGGCGATTATGCTGCTTCGGGCGGATATTATATCTCGTCGTCGGCTAATTATATTTTTGCTCATCCGACGACCCTGACCGGATCGATAGGAATTTTTGGCATCTTGCCTGATTTCAGCGGATTACTGGACAAAATAGGCCTTTCGTTCGATCAGGTGACTACCGGCAAATTCTCGGACATGCCCAATGTCATTCGCCCGATGACTGCTGAAGAAAAAGCTGTCATGCAAGCCTATCTCGAAAATGGCTATGCACTCTTCCTATCACGTTGCGTTGAAGGGCGCAACATGCCGCTTGATTCCGTGAAAGCCGTTGCGCAGGGACGAATATGGAGCGGAGTTGATGCTCTCAATGCTGGCTTGATTGACGAACTCGGAGGCCTGAACGACGCACTGAAAAAAGCGGCCGAACTCTCGAATACCGGCGATTACAGCATTGTTTATTATCCAAAAGAAAAAGATATTTTCACATTATTGATGGAGGACTTCGGAAAAAGTTCAAACGAACGTTTTCTGGAAACTAATCTTGGTGAAAACTACAAACACTATAAATTTCTGAAACAGATTCGCTCCACGCCTTTCATGCAGGCCAGGATTCCATTTGAAGTTTCAGTCAATTGAAATAAATAATTGTCAGAACGGTGATTTCTGTACCAATCATGGTTCTGACAATAAAAACGAACATAAGAAATGAACATAAAAACAGGAGACAAAGTCCGTTTTCTCAACGCAACAGGCGGCGGCACGGTAAAACGGTTTATTGACAAAAACATAGTCTGTGTAGAAGAACCCGACGGATTCGAAACGCCAGTGCTGATTCGCGAATGTGTGGTTGTTGAATCGGCCGCCGATGACCTCAGATTATCGTCTGTTGATGCAGCGCCGAAGCAGCCAGTTGCAAAAAATGTCGTTCCACCTGCAAGCGAGCCGGAAATTGAGGAAACCGCCGAAGGTGAAAAACTGACGGTTGCTCTCGCATTTTTGCCACTTAACCTCAAAAGCCTGCAAACCTCTTCGTTTGAATGTTTCCTGATAAACGACAGCAATTACTGCCTGTTTGTCTGTTTTATGAACAGGCAGGCGGCCAATTGGTCGTGTCGGCATAGTGTTTTGCTGAAGCCGAATACCAAAATTCTTGTCGAGAACTTTTCAGCGCAGGATTTGAATGAGCTGAAACATATCTGCTTACAATTTGTTGCTTTCAAAACTGGTAAGCCGTTTGAACTGAAAAATCCGTATTCGGTGGATTTGCGTATCGACCCTGTCAGTTTGTTCAAAATACATAACTTTCGGGAAAACGATTATTTTGAAGAAGATGCACGAATTTTCATACTCGTCCGCAATGATCTGACCGAAAAACCGATTACCATTGACCCGAAAGCGCTGGAAAAAGCCATGAAGGAAAAACTGCCGACTTCGCTGCCAACGCCTGCGAAAAAGAATGAGCAAAAAGAAGTGATAGAAGTCGATTTACATGCAACGGAATTGCTCGACAGTCTGGCAGGGCTTGACAATGCCGCTATCCTGAATTACCAGCTGGAAAAATTCAGGGAAACACTCAAACAATACAGCGGGAAAAAAGGACAGAAAATTGTGTTCATTCATGGAAAAGGCGAAGGTGTGCTGCGTAAAGCCATTCTCGACGAACTGAAAACGAAATACAAAAACTATTATTTTCAGGACGCATCGTTCAGAGAATACGGTTTTGGAGCTACACTGGTTAAAATAAGAGGTTAAGAGTTTTTTCAATAATTTTTGGAAAATATTCGTATTCCAATGTATGAACTTTTGCCGCAACATCGCTGGCTGTATCGTTGGGCGAAATATTGCAGGCTGCCTGAAAAATGATTTCTCCTTCGTCGTAATTTTCGTTGACATAGTGAATCGTGATGCCCGATTGCTTGCGCCCAGCGGCAAGTACGGCTTCGTGAACGCGGTCGCCATACATCCCCTTGCCGCCAAATTCTGGCAATAACGCCGGATGTATGTTGATTATTGCCTGTGGAAATGCCTGTAAGATGTTTTCAGGAATTTTCAATAAAAAACCGGCAAGAACTATGAAGTCAATGTTTTCTTTTTTCAGAAAATCAACGACATCCGATGTGTTTTTGAATTGTCCGGCTGAAAAATAATAACTGGGAATACCTGATTTTCTGGCACGTTCGAACACGTATGCGTCTTTTTTGTTCGAAATGAAACAGGCTACTTTCACAGCGGAATTACCGGCAAAATAGCGGGCAATATTTTCGGCATTTGAGCCTGAACCTGATGCAAAAATGGCTATTCGTTTTGTTTTCATGCAACGTTGGTTAGGTTGTTTTTCGTTTGTTTTTCTGTAAATCTTCCTAAATCAAATCCTTTCAGTGCAGCTTCAACTAATTCGGGCAAGCGGTCGGGTGTACAGGCAAAGCAAGCAATGCCCAGTTTGCTGATATCCTTGGCAAGGTTGACATCGTAATCCGGTTTTCCACTGTCGGAAAGCGCAAGGAGCGTAATTACCTTCACGCCTTCTTCGTGCATTTCCGACAGACGGCGCAACAGGCCTTTTCTGACGCCGCCTTCGTACAGATCGGAAATCAGGATGAACATTGTTTTTCGCGGGTCGGAAATCAGTTCTTGGCAATAGGCTACCGATTTGTTGATATCGGTTCCGCCGCCCAGCTGAACGCCGAAAAGCATGTCCACAGGGTCGTTGCGACAAAGCTCTGTCAAATCGCTCACCTCTGTATCAAAAGCCACTACGTGCGTGTCAAGCGCTGGCATGCTTGCAAAAATAGACCCCATCACCGATGAATAAATAATGCTGTCGGCCATCGAACCGCTCTGGTCAATGTCAAGAATAACAGTCCAGTGTTTCTGCCGCTGGCTGCGTTCGAAGAAATAA
>JAITHZ010000034.1 GCA_031279795.1 Bacteroidales bacterium | reverse complement strand
CCTATGAGTTTTCTATTGTTTTTTGTATCCTTTTCGATAGCGAAAATGCTTTCGTTAAGTTCTTCCATTTGGTATTTATCATTCTTCATTATAGTTTGTTGCGACAGTAAATACTTGTTATTATTGCTTTGTGTAATAACAGTGTCGCCTTTTTTGAGTACAGGCTGTTTTAGATATACGCCAATTTCCGCGCCTAAGAAAACGTCGTCTTTCCACATTCCTTCGTCTTCGGAATTATCTCTATATGTTAGCGTACCTTCGCCGTTGAATTTACCACGCTCAAAATCGCCTTCATATTTAATTTTGTCGCTGCCATCTCTGTAAGTATAAACGCCATTTTTACCTTGCGGACGGCTGTTGACAAATTGCCCTGTGTAGCTGTCGCCTGCTCGTTTGCCTGTTTTAAAATGTATTGTACCCTGTCCGTGCTGCTGGTTGTTTGCCCATTTGCCCTTATAGTCATAGTTTACACCATAATACTCGCCATAACCATTCATTTGATTATTGCTCCATGTGCCTGTATATCTGTCTCCCGATTTGTAGATATAGGTACCCTCGCCGTTACGCTGCCCGTTGCGATATGCACCGGTATATTTGTCTCCATTGTCAAATTGAAATGAGCCATCTCCATTCTGGCAATCTCCTTTTATACACTTGCCGGTAAGCCTTTCCTGCGAAAATAAGGTTAATGACATTCCAAATAATAACGATAATATTAAATATTTTTTCATAATTTATTGTTTAATAATCAGGGTTGCCAGGGGTTTCAGCAGTCGTACCAGTTTGTGGTTCCTGCTGTTCTGTCGGCGTTTTTTGCACAGGCGGTTTATTCACCTTAACAGGTGTTACGGTTACGGTTTTAATTTCATAACTTGCCTTTTTATAATCTGATTTAAAGTTTTCTAAATTGACTTGCGATTTAAATTGATTAACTGGATCATCACCTGATTGAAAATCAATATTTACTCCCGATATTTCTTCAGAGTTAAATTTTGATTTAAGATACTTTTTGGTATTTTCCACCTCTGTACTATCTATATATTCTTTAGCCTTCGTTAAGGTACGGAAATATTTAGGCTCATTATCTTTATCTGAAGTAACAATATATATACTACTATCTTTGCCAGGAGTCGCTTCGGGGGGAAGGGAATTAGCATACTCTTTTTGCTCTCCTTTATTACTTTGTATTACGTAAAAAGTACCGCCATCTTTTGTATTATTAATTATCTTCATAGCTTCCATGTCTTCAATTAGTTCATCATTAGGAATAGTTTTTCCTGTTGTTGAATTAGTAAAAGAAAAGCTGTTATATTCAGATTGATTGTTTTCCACATTACTTGACAGATAAGTATTGTTATTACTGTTGTCGATATGATTGTCATACTCACTTTTTTCTGTAATTGTTTTTCCCGCTTCGGTTACTGCTACCTGCTCTGATACAGCGTTTCCATGTTCGACAATATTTGCAGTATCTGTGTTATGCACGTCATCTCTATTTTGTTGATCAACATGCGGCAAAGAATGAACGATATTAGAATGATTACTGGGATCTATTTGCACCATTTGACTGGTTCGTAAAGTTCCAGTGCGTGTTGTTCTAACTTGTCTCCTCAGCTTAACCGGCGTTTGTGGTTGGTCAGTGCCTGCATCAGTTACATCTTCATATCTAAGTTTTGCCAGATCTTGCTTCAGCTGTCCTAATGGCTGTGGCGTTCCGGATTGTGCTACAACAAGAGCTGTAGCAGCGGCTTGTGCTGGGCCGACCTTACCTGTTGCATAAGCAGCGGCTTGACGTAAAGCTTCTGCTTGCCTTTGTTTTTCTTCTGCTTGCCTTTGTTCTTCTTCTTCACGCCTTCGATTCCAATGCTCTTTTCTTCTCTCATGAAATTCCTTTTTTTTATTAAACTGTTTATCGTTCTGTCCAACAATATTTATTGAATTTGCAGTACGCTTCGCATTATTACCTGTGCCTGCCCGAGTGCCGCTTGTATTTGTTTGCGGCTGAGATTGCACATCGCTATCCCAATTATTGGGTGTATTTGGCTGTGTTTCGGGAATTACTGCACGTTTTGTAGCTGCACCTGTTATTCTATAACCATCACCATAAAGTTGATTGCCTTGAGAAGAAGAAGTTGCTGCGTTTTTATCGGTACTATTACATATACGAACCTCAAAATCAAACAACTTCTCCATGACCGCCTCGCTTTCAGTAAGTTCCTTTTCCTTTTCCAAACATTGTTGCATGGTTGCTGGTCCAAAAACTTTTCTATCGGTGGCCCAAACATAAAGGCAAAAATCGTTATCCTGCGCCTTTGCCATATAAACTGCGAAGAATAACACAATACTAATAATTACTGTCTTTTTCATATTTTATCCTGTTTTTATTTTGTTTTATTAACTGTTCTTTTGTGTTCTTTCACTAATTTGTCGTCTTTCCATTCGCCGATCACAGTTTCACCATTGGCATAAATCATTTTGCCTTTTCCGTTTTTCAGCCATGTTCCGTCTTTTTTATTTTTATGCTGGATACCTTCGTAACGGTCGCCATTATTATTATCATACAAAATGCCTGTTCGAATGAATATGCCTTTTTTAGTTTCCCATACGCCTTCAAATCTGTGGTCGGGATAAGTCAGTTTTCCTTTTATTTTGCCTGAATTGTTTTCGCCTTCAAGAATACCTCCATCCGCATAAGTTATTTTTCCTGTAAATTTTGCTTCGTTATTTGCCCAAACGCCTTCCTGTACACTTATGATTTCTCCTTTGGCATATTTCTTAATACCTTTATCCATATAGCCGTTTTTGAATGTACCTTCAAACACAGAGCCATCTTTCCATTTGAAGATTCCGGCGCCGTGTGCATTGTCATTTTTCCACTCTCCATCACATTCTCGTCCATCAGCCCATTTATTATACCCTTTTCCGTTCCGCTTGCCATTTTTCCACTCTCCGTCATATTCAGCGCCAGATGCCCATTTATAAAATCCTTTTCCGTGCAGCATGTTATTTTTCCACTCGCCGGTATATTCATCTCCGTAGCTAAAACATGAAAATCCGAGTCCATCTCTCCCTTTTGTAATTCCGGTAAAGTCTTTGTAATATTTTCCGTTTATGTGCAGCGAACCCTTTGTGCAGTATTCAAAATTCTCGTTTATTTCAATCATTAAAGGGTCGTCTTCAGGATTTTCCGACAGGTGAGCATACGAATCGAGAACTTTATTTTTCAATTTTTCGTAGGCTTGTGTATTAAAATCTTTAATGTTTTTTTGGTTAATATTGAACTTTTCAATTTCTTCATCCGTTGGCTGTTTGCTGCCGAACGTACAGATTTTTTTCTTGTTTGTTTTCATATTTACCATTACAGATGCAGATGCATTATTTTTTACCCATTGCGTATATTGCGAGTACGCATTGATTGCGAATGTTACATCGTATTCGGGATACAGTTTGTACATCATAAACCTTTTCGAGTAATGTGTTTCGCTTTTTTGTCCGTCAGAACGGCTGAGGTATTGATTTTCATTAATTGTTATATCCACGCAGCCGGCAAAAACACGTTCCACTAACATATCAAAAGTTGTGGTATAGGTTTTTTTTACCGACAATTCGATCAAAGCATTAAACGCCAAGTTCATTAACACATCTGTAGCTGCTGAGCCTAATATATTTCCTATCTTGAATGAACCGGGATTTGACAATCTTTTGTATTCGAAATGTTTGATTATTTCCTTCGCAATTCCACCTACAAACGCTATGCCCATTTGCGCCGCAAAGGGGTTTCCTTTTTTGTGTGTTTCGGAGCCAAAATACAAAGTTGCGTGATTGTTGCGCACACTCGTGTTTAATCCGCGTGCAGCGCTTTCGGATTTTATCTTTGCATACAGCGAGCAGAAAGGCAATATGGTAGCTTCATATTTTCCGTTTTCGGTTTTTTTTTCAACAGTAAAAGCCAGATAAGGTATTTTGTCTGCCGAAATGGAAAAATCCGAAACCCATACGCCGCAAATATCGTCGAAAAAAACTGTGTTGTGCCTTATTATTTCGTTTTTGAAAGCGATAATGCTGTCCAAGTCTGCTGCAGTTTCCCTGTCATCGGGATAATTTTTTATGTACAACTGCAAATCGTCTATTACGGTTTGCATACTCTCTATTTTTAATTCATTGCCATACACCTGAGCCAACAGCAGTTTTGCTTCCGAATTCAAGGTTGCGCCTGTTGAGGTTTGTTTTATCACGGCATTAAGCAGGTCGCAAACCCTGTTGTAATTGTAGGCGCCATTTGCCATTTCGGTTTTTGCCGCTTCCCACAGTTCGCTTGTTGTTTTTTGTGCCGGCAATGTAGTCGACATTGCTATAAGACCTGTTAAGATCAATAATCTGATTTGTTTCATTTTGTTTTATTGTTTATTAATTTAGTCGATGTTTTGCTGTTTTTCTTTTCGTTTGCCTGCGGCTTGCGCCAGCTGATTTTTGTAGCGTTCGGATACTGCGTTCAGCTCGTCGATAAATGCGCTGTAAGCCGCATTGCCGTTGACCATAACCAGAGCCTCAATCATATTCAGCATAGCGCGAAACGCTTTGTCAACTTCGGCTCGCGCCGTTTTCATGCGCGTTGCAGGACGTTGAGATATTTCCACATAGCGGTTTGCCATTAGCGTTTTGAATGTTTGATTTTCCACGTCAAGCCGCGCCAGCCAGTCGCCAAGCGCGAGTGCGCTTATGTCGGCTGAATGATTATCGTTCAGTTCGCGCAGCAGGTCGTCTATTGCTGCGGTTTCCTGATCAAATGCTTTGGCAGCGATATTGCCGTAATGTTCGAGCACAAGTTCGATTTTTTGTGCCGCCGCGCGTTTGTTTGAAATGGGTTCTCGCTCCATTGCGCTGAACGCAGTTACAAGAACTACTGCAGTAAATAGTTTCTTCATAAGGTTTTTTTGTCAAATTTTTAAATAATTTTTTAGCAAAGTTAAAATGAAATTTTTAAATAATTTTTCGTATATCGGATTTTTTTTATACTTTTGCAGAAAAAATATTTCGATTATGGACAAATCATTAGAAAACGTATCAAAAATTATGGAGAAAATCAAAACTCTCCGTAAAGAAAAGGGATATTCAAACGAAAATATGGCTCACGATTTGAATATCAGCACTTCGGCGTACAACAAAATGGAACGTATGGAGGCCTCGATTTCGCTGGAACGCTTTATCAGAATTAGAGAAATTTTAGATGTTCCCTATTCGGAATTTTTTGAATGTGCTGTAAAGAATGTGTATAAACAAGATTTAAAAGACAGTGCTATCGGTATTGGACATTATGAAATTCAGACTCTCAATCAGGAAAACCGCGAAACGACAAAAAAATTAATCGAAATGTTGGAAAACGAAATTTTACACCTCAAAGACGAAGTTGCTTTTTTGCGCGGAAT
>JAITHZ010000370.1 GCA_031279795.1 Bacteroidales bacterium | reverse complement strand
TCGCCGAATTGCCAAATCATCTTCGGGCCTGGTAGCAGCGCAACAAAGGCTATATTCAGCGGAACCCGTTTCAGATAAACGGACGTGGTTTTAATATTGCCATCGCCGGAATCTTTTGCCTTGTAGAAATTGCGTTCTTCGTCGTGGCTTTCGGCATAGCCCACCCAGCGGCGCGGAAAGCTATTCATTCCTTCGAAACTGCTACGTTCACGCCACCCCATTACCGCCTGCGAATAAGGGTCATTCATTTTGCGCCACAAAAACATTCCTTTATTAGCCAACGCGCTCTCTTCGTCGTAAGCGCAGAAATGTTCCAGAATAAACATCACATTCGGGTTCGCAGCTTTCGCCGCATTGTAATAATCAGTCAGGATATCAATGCGAGACTGGTCGTAGTTGCCTGCCGTTGCATCAGTACTTGAATTTTGTGTAAACCCCTTGCTTAAATCCAGCCGGAATCCATCCACCTTGTATTCCTTCAGCCAGTACTGCAACACCTGCTTAAAATACGTGCGCGTTTTCGAAAATTCATGGTTGAAATCGTGGAAAACGCCGTAGGGATGAGGCGCTTTTACGTTAAACCAGGGATTTTCGGCAGTTGTACTATTGGTGGCATCATTCCAGTAAAGTTTTGCAAACGGGTTATTTCCCGTAGCATGGTTGAAGGCTACATCAAGAATAACGGCGATGCCGCGCCGGTGACATTCGTCGATAAAGCGTTTGTACATTTCGGGTGTGCCATAAGCCTTATCGGGAGCAAAATAATGGTTGGGATTGTATCCCCAGCTGTTGTTTCCGTCAAATTCCTGTATGGGCATCAGTTCAATGGCCGTAACGCCTAATTTCGAGAGATAATCCAACTGGTCAAACGCACCTTGCAGCGATTTTCCGGCTGTGAAGTCACGAAGCAGCAGTTCGTAAACCACCATGTTTTCGTGCTTTGGCATTTGGAAATTAGCGATATTCCAGCTGTAAGCAGGTTTGTCGGTCTGGAAAGTTGCCACCAGTCCGCTGGTTTTACCCACCGGATAAGGTTTCAAGTCGGGAAAAATCATACTCTTTTCATTTATCCACGGGTCGTTCCACGGGTCAAGCACCAGCTCGGTATAAGCGTCGCTCACGCGCAGGGTTTCATCGACCAGATACTGGAAACCATACAGTTGTCCAGGCTTAAGATTTTCCAGGGTGTACCACCAGTAATTGCCGTCTTTTTTCATCTGATAGGTGTTCAATTGCGCCCATTCGTTGAAATCGCCAATAAGGAAAATGTTCTTTTTATTTGGAGCGTACATCACGAGCGTTACGGTTGTACTGTTGATATAATTAATTCCATCAACAACGCCTGCCGGACGTGAAGCGCTTGTAACCGGCACTGGCGAACAGATCCGCACGGTATCGCGCACAATGTCGGTACCGGCTTGAGCTTCGGCAACCAGCAGGTAATCGTCTGCTGCAGGAATCGAATAGATGTACGTAAGCCTTGTAGCAGCAGGAAGGGAGGAAACGCTGCTCCCGTTGACATACAGCGTCAGCTTTGCCGTCTGCGTACAAGCGATGGCAATGGGAACATTCGTTCCTGCCGCAACGCTCAGGGAAGTTGTCGGGGTAATGAATGACACCGCCAGGCCAGCATCGTGTACATCAATAAAAATATCAGCGCCGCCTGTATCCTTACCTTCTTTCGATCTATCTCCGCTACGGAAGACAAAGGCCAGCTTCAACACCTTTTCATTTTGTGCTACACCGTAATATTCATTGATAGACGGAGTGATAAGCAGTTTCCATTTGTTGCTGCCCAGCGAGGAGAGTTTGTACTTTGCCTCATTAACCTCCCAAGTCGTACCGTGTTTCCAGTCAGTATTACTTGTGCTGGCGGTAGTAATCACGCCGGTATGTGCATACACGTCGCCGGTGTAACCTTTCAATCCGCCGGTGCCCTGTGCAGCATCAAAAATAACTTCAATTTCTCCGCTTTCCTGTGTAACTATCACAGGATTCGTCGTAACGACCTGCGCAAACAGTGAACATGCGGAAAACAGCCATAGAGATAAAATCAAGTTTTTCATAATCATATATATAAATTAATTGTTAATTAAATAATGTGGCAAACGAAAACAAATCAAGAAAACTTAAAAAACAAGGAAAATCGGAAATCGGTTACCGTCGAACAAACCGCTCATTCGTTACGCATTTGAATTATCAGTTTATGTGATTAATTTTAAACGAACCTCATCATTGGTGCAAATTTCCTGTGTTTTTTTTGATGTCTGTAAAAAATGATAATCAAAAAGCACTTTTTAACATGCAAACGTTTGCATTTGTCGGCGCACTGCCAAAATCTGTGTTTTAGGCATATAACATCAGCACTCCGGCAAGTGGATATTAAGAAAGCATTGTATTTCAATGAGAAGAAAACTGTTACCGTGCCTAAAAAAGTCGTATATAGATAAAATAATTCCTGCAAAATATATTTTTTACCTGTTTATCTTACATAAAATCAAGAATTAAATGCTAACTTTGTTGCTTTATTTTGAATTAATAGAAATATGAATAATATAGTAGCTATCGTAGGGCGTCCGAACGTCGGAAAATCGACCCTGTTCAATCGACTGACACAAAGCCGGATGGCAATTGTTGACACAGAATCGGGCACCACGCGCGACCGACAGTACGGCAAAGCGGAATGGAGCGGAGTGGAATTTTCACTGATTGACACCGGCGGGTGGGTTGTCAATTCTGAAGATATTTTTGAGGATGAAATCAACAAACAAGTACAAATCGGGATTGAAGAAGCCGACGTCTTGCTGTTCGTTGTGGATGTACTCAATGGCGTGACTGACTTGGACGACCGTGTGGCTTCGCTCCTGCGGCGAACAAATAAGCCGACGTTGCTGGTCGCCAACAAAGCCGATACGTTTGAATGGCATTACGCCGCTGCCGTATTTTATGCGTTTGGATTGGGCGACCCCTTTCCGATTTCTGCAATAAACGGTTCGGGTACAGGAGAATTACTGGACGCAATTCTTGCCCGTTTCACAACAAAAGAAGACACTAAACCGGAAGAAGACTTACCGCGCTTTTCTATCGTAGGGCGACCGAATGTCGGAAAATCATCGCTCCTAAATGCGCTCGTCGGCGAAGAACGCGCAATTGTCACCGAAATTGCCGGAACTACGCGTGACAGCATTTATACCCGTTACTGCAAATTTGGCTTCGATTTTTTCTTAGTCGACACGGCTGGCATCCGTAAAAAAGGAAAAGTGACGGAAGACATTGAATATTATTCTGTTCTACGTTCAATCCGCGCAATTGAAAATTCCGACGTCTGTATACTCTTGCTCGACGCCACGCGCGGAATCGAAGGTCAGGACTTGAACATCTTTTCGCTGATTCAACGAAATAAAAAAAGCCTGGTAGTTTGCGTGAACAAATGGGATTTGACTGAAGAAAAAACTCAAAAATCTATCAAGTTCTTTGAAAATACCATCCGCGAACGTTTGTCGCCGTTTGTCGATTTTCCAATTATTTTTACATCAGCAGTTACCAAACAGCGGATTTTTAAAATATTGGAAACAGCGGCGAAAATCTACAAAAACCGGACAACAAAAGTCCCTACACATCAACTCAACGAAATCTTGCTGGAAGAAATCGAAAAATATCCGCCTCCGGCAAACAAAGGGAAATATATTAAAATAAAGTATGTCACGCAATTGCCAAATATGCAGATTCCTTCGTTTGTTTTTTTCTGCAATTTGCCTCAATGGGTGAAAGAACCGTACAAACGTTTTCTGGAAAACAAAATCCGCAGCCACTGGGATTTTTCGGGAACGCCAATAAACATTTTCATCCGGCAAAAATAATATTTTACGTGCTGGCTATTTATCGAACTATCTGTCAATCGCTTGAAGGCCTTTATGCTGCAGGAGAAATCCGTACCCTTGCAAGTATGATTCTGAAAAAAGTTGCGGGACTGGCGCTTGTAGATCTCATTGCTGGAAAAACAAAAACATTAACGGATAATCAATTAGTTGAAATTGAAACTATAATATATCGCTTACAGCAGAACGAGCCAATCCAGTACATTTGCGGTGAAGCGCATTTTTTCGGTATGACTTTTCTGCTAAATCGCCATACCCTGATTCCTCGCCCAGAAACGGAAGAATTAGTCGACTGGATTTTGCAGACATTCTCGGAGAAAAACAGGCATAACAATACACAAAGTTGCAAGATACTCGACATTGGAACAGGAAGCGGCTGCATTGCGGTTGCGCTGGCAAAGTTCATGCCCTGCGCTGAGGTCTGTGCATGCGATATTTCGAACGAAGCGTTGTTGATTGCGAAAAAAAATGCCGAAAAAAATGACGTAGTTATTCATTTCAAAAAATTGAATATCTTGCAAGTAGATGCAAGCATGTTTGAACAAAAGTTTGACATCGTTGTCAGTAATCCTCCATATATAGCTGAAAGTGAAAAAGTAACCATGCAAGCCAACGTGCTGGAATATGAACCCGAACATGCGTTGTTCGTTCCCGATGACGATACCTTGCTGTTTTATCGGAAAATTGGCCAGATTTCGCAGGATATACTAAATAACAGGGGATTATTGTATTTGGAAACAAGCAGTCTACGCGGAAAAGAAACAGCCGACTTAATTCTGCAAATGGGATTTGAGCCTGTTGTTTTACGGAAAGATATCGCAGGAAATGACCGTATGATACAAGCGGAAAAAGTTGAAAATTTGATGGTTGGATGAATGACGCACAGAGCTATGTGCATTCATCCTCATCAAAGGTTTCTCCATCAAGTGCCTGTTGTATTTCTTCGCAGGAGAATCCTCGACTCAACCCAAACCGAAACAGTTTTGTCCGGATTTCATAAGCAGTGTTGCCTTTCAATGTTTTCTGTTTGTCGCGAAGCAATTGCGACAGGCGGAGAATGTATTTTTTTCCGTCAATTTCTTCCAATGCTTCCTCTATAATGGCAAGAGGAATCTTTTTCTGTTGAAGGGAGTATGTGATTTTCGTTTTCCCCCATTTGTTAAATCTTGTTTTATCTGATACAAAATTGCGGGCATAACGCTTTTCATCAATGAATTTTTCACTCTCCAACTGTTCGATAATTCGCATTGACGCTGGTTGACTTATACCCCATTTTTGCAGCTTTGCTCCAACTTCCGATATACAATGTTCGGCTGCCGAACAATAGGCAGCTGCCTGATGTAAGGCTTCAGATTCTTTCATAGTAAATATAGTAAATAATTGGTTTTTGTTTTTCTAATTGGGGATAAAGATACATCTTTATAAATAATAATGAATGATACTTCAAAAAAATCCTTTCTTCCTGCCAGTTTTTTCAGTCAGCCAAATTTGCGTTAACTGGGATTATTCACCTCAATATACTGACTGGGAGGCATGCCGTAAAAATCTTTGAAGCTGCTTGAAAAGTGCGACAGGGAAGAAAAACCGGTGGCGTAAGTTACATCCGATATCGACAGTTTTTGGGTGGACAGCAACCAGGCGGCATGTCGCAAACGAATAGATTTGATGTATTCGTTGGGGTTTTGGTTAATCAAGCTCTTCAATTTGCGCTGCAACTGCGAACGGCTGATTCCGATGTCTCTGCTGATGGTCTCAACCGATAAATTGGGATCGGATATTTTTTCCTTGATATAATTTTCTAATCTTTCCATGAATTTTTCGTCCTGCGTTTTGATCTTGATGCTTTCGTCGCTGATCTCGAATTTCCCTTCATACTTATTTCTCATGATGTTTCTCAGTTCGATCAATTTCAGCACTCGCACACGGAGATGGTTGATATTGAAGGGTTTGGGAATGTAGGAGTCGGCGCCAACCCGCAAACCTTCTATGCGTTCTTCGACGGCGGTGCGGGCTGTGAGCATGATGATCGGAATATGGCAGGTCTTGTCATTGCTTTTCAACATTTTGCATAATTCCAGTCCATTCATTTCCTCGATCGACAAATCGGTGATGATGCAGTCCGGCATTTCCTGGATCGCCAATTCCAGCGCAATTCGTCCGTTTTCCGTTTGCAGAATATTGTATTCATTCTCCAGAATACCGGCAATGTAATTCCGTATTTCCAGATCGTCTTCTACGAGCAGCAACTGGTATTTGCTTTTGTTGGTTTTCATTTCTTCCAGAACGATATCGGATTCAAAAACCGAAGATTGCACGAGCGTCGTGATGTTACTTTCAATGTGTTCGAAGATGTGTTCGGATGGACGCAAATAGCTGCTGTCCAGCGGCAGACTTACGACAAAGGTAGCGCCCTGTTCCGAATCTTCTACGTAGATTTTCCCGTGGTGAATGTCCATCAACCTGCGCGAAAGGTGCAAGCCGATGCCGGTGCCGATTTTATTTTTGTTGCTTTCGTTGGGAATCTGGTAAAAACGGTCGAATATGATATTGCGCAATTCAACGGGTATTCCGACGCCCGAATCGGCGACGGAAATGAGCAGATCGCTTGACGATATGTCTGTCTTTACACGAATACTTCCCTGACGGGGCGTATATTTGAAAGCGTTGGACAGGATGTTGAATATCACCTTGTCCAATTTTTCCCGATCAATCCATAGCTTGGGCAAATCCTCTTTCGCTTCCAGGGTGATGTCGATCTCCTTTTCCACCGACTGATCGTTGAAAGACGCCATGATTTCGCTGACAAATTCGTTGGCGTCCGTTTCTGTAGCATTCAGCCTGACCATCCCTCTGTCTATCTTGCGAATTTCCATGATTTGGTTAATGAGCCGAAGGATGCGATGACCGTTCCGGACGATCAGCTTGTAGGTCTTGCGTAATTTATCGTCAACTGTCTCTGTGAGCAACTGTTCTACGGGGGTGAGGATCAAGGTGAGAGGCGTTCGTATTTCGTGGGAAATATCGGTGAAAAATTGCAGCTGGGATTGCATGGTTTGGTTTTCAGAGATCCGTTTCAGCTCGTCCTGCTTTTCCTTGATGCGTCTCCGGACAGTAAAATAAACAAAAAAAACCAGCAGCAGACTGCTCACTGCATAAATCAACTTGGCCCACCACCTAAGCCAGAGGGGAGGCCGGATGATGACTTCGACGCTTTTTTCGCGGTATTCTTCGGTATTGCTCAGAAAGGCTCGGACGGTGAACCGGTACTTGTCGGGCGGAAGGTTGGTGTAAGTAGCCAGATGCGTTTTCGGAGGCAGCGTTTTCCAGTCGTTGTCGAATCCTTCCATTTTTATCTGGTAAACGATTTTGTCCGGATCGTTGTATTCAATCCCTGCAAAACTGATGGTAAACGATTTGATGTCGTACTTCAAAACAATTTGATCCAGATAATCAATGCCTTTTCTTAAAATCGGTTTTTCGCCCTTGTTGATTTTGATTTCTTCGTTATAAATAAATAAGCCGGTAAATTTCAGGTTCAGCAGCGGATGCGTTGCTTTATGGTCGAAGGGGGTGAAGTAGGAAATCCCGCTGACGCCTCCGAAAAACAGTTCGCCGGACTTGGACTGGAAATGCGCTCCTCGTCGAAATTCGTCGTTTACCAGGCCGTCGCTCATGAAATATTTGGTAAATTGCCGATTGTCGGGATTGTATTTGGTCAATCCCTTTCCCGTACTGATCCACAACTGGTTGTTCTTGTCTATTTCGATTCCGTACACCGAAGAATTGGACAGTCCGTCGGCTTCGATATACACCGTTGTTTCGCCGGTATGCGTATCAATAAAGTTGAGCCCGAAGTTGGTTCCCGCCCAGATATTGCCGTTCCTGTCCAGCGCCAGAGTGTTGACGTCGTTGTTAGACACTTTGCCGTTTTCGACCGTATAGTCCGTAAAGGTTTGATCACGCCGGTTGTAGCAGCTCAATCCGTTGATGCTGGTGGCGATCCATACGCGATTCTGTTTGTCGAAAAGAAGGGTATGAACGGTATTGTTCAGCAGCTGGTTGCTGGATTTGAGCAAATCGTATTGCAGGTTTT
>JAITHZ010000355.1 GCA_031279795.1 Bacteroidales bacterium | reverse complement strand
AAAAAACAGTTTTTTCTTCATTTTTCTGTAATATTTTAATGACCAGATTAAAAAGTTTGTAAATTTGCAGCGTTTTTCCGAAAAGAAAAAATTGATTAAACTAAATCACTAAAAATTATAATCAAATCGCTAAAAATTAAACTGTAGATTCAAGATGAAAGTAGCAATTGTAGGAACAAGCGGCGCCGTGGGACAAGAATTTCTGCGCGTACTCGAAGAACGTAATTTTCCGATGGATGAGTTGATTTTGTTCGGTTCATCCCGTAGCGCTGGCAGAGCATATACCTTTCGTGGTAAGGATATTACCGTCAAAGAGTTGAAACACAACGACGATTTTAAAAGCATTGACATTGTTTTTGCATCAGCCGGAGCGGGTGCGTCAAAAGAATTTGCCGAAACAATCACAAAATACGGCGCGGTGATGATTGACAATTCCAGTGCATTCCGCATGGACGACGATGTACCGCTGGTAGTTCCGGAAGTAAATGCCGCTGACGCCAAAATCCGTCCACGCGGAATTATTGCCAATCCCAACTGTTCGACCATACAGATGGTTGTGGCATTGCAGGCGCTGGAAGAAATTTCTCATATAAAAAGAGTACATGTATCTACCTATCAGGCATCAAGCGGTGCGGGAGCCGCGGCAATGGAAGAACTGAAAACGCAGTACCGACAGCTGTTGACCGGAGAGGAAGTGACCGTGAGCAAATTTGCATATCAACTGGCATACAACGTAATACCACACATTGATGTATTTACGGACAATGGATACACGAAAGAAGAAATGAAAATGTATCACGAAACACGCAAAATCATGCATTCCGATATAGCTGTAAGCGCTACATGTGTGAGGGTACCAGCCTTACGTGCTCATTCCGAGAGCATTTGGGCGGAAACTGAGCAGCCAGTAACACCGGAACAGTTACGTCAGGCTTTTGAAAATGCAACCGGAATTATTGTCATTGACAGTCCTGCCGAAAAACAGTATCCGATGCCACTCTTTATTTCCGGAAAAGATCCTGTGTATGTGGGACGTATCCGCAAGGATCTGGCCAATCCCAACGGTATTACTTTCTGGTGTGTGAGTGACCAAATCAAGAAAGGGGCGGCGCTGAATGCTGTCCAAATTGCAGAATATTTAATTAAGGAAAGCTAAAGGAAGATGATTTTATATTATACATGAAGATATGAAATTATCATCAAAATAATATTGACTCAAAAAAATTTTCAACGAGAGGTTTATTTTCGTTTTTCAATGAAAACGATTATATTCCCTCTTGAAATAAAAAAAAGGCCAAAATAATTTTTTCGTTGTTTCAATTACCGAAAAAAACTTTCCTGTTTCGGATTATTTTACATTCTTTCTTCTGAAAAATAGTCAGATAAAGAGCAAAATTTTCCACATCAAACAAGTAATTTTAGAGTAGAAATAAACTAAAAAACGAAATGAAAACAGGAACTTTTTTTCGAATGAAAATGATGCTTTTGCTAAGTATTATTCTGACAGAATGTCATGACAGCGCCAATGACGACAGCAGAGAAGAATTGAAATGTCCACCAATAGGAGTTGACGGGACAGATGGAAACATACTTGGCATATGGCAGCTGGTTTGTATAAAAGACTGGACAGGCGATGAAGGTATTGATTATTCGTGTGATAACATTACTTATTATTTTCAGGCAGACAGCATATTGAGTATTCGGAAACACGCAGGAAACCTCTACGGAACGTATACCTACCGTTATTTTTACCCCCGAAATGGTTTCTACAACCTTCAAATAGATGCTTACCGACTGATTTGCAGGGTAGAAAAAGATATCATGTTTATCATTGACGGTAATAATGCCTGCGAAATATACATTCGAGTTGAGAATTAGGAATTTCTCAACTTTCAAACAGATTTTTCCAGGTGAAACAAAAATTTCAGTCCGCCATCCGTACGGTTTTTTGCAACAATGGTTCCTTTATGAAAAGTCACAGCATTTTTCACGATAGACAATCCCAAGCCGCTGCCTCCAGTTTCGCGCGTGCGTCCTTCGCTGACGCGGTAAAATCTTTCAAACAAACGATTTAGATGATGTTCTTCGGCAATTCCCGGGCCATTGTCGGCAAAGGAAAAATAGTAAAAGTTGCTATCTTCACTGTATTTATTGATGAAAACAGTGACGTTGTTGCCAGCATAACGGATGGAGTTGTCAGTCAGGTTCCGGAAAATGGCGTAGAGTAAATTGCGGTTTCCGCGTACGGTCACAGTTTCGTCGACATTCCAGTGCATTGTAATGTTTTTTTCGTTCAGAGGAATTTCGAGGTCAGCGCGGAGTTCTTCAAGTAACTGCCTGATATTTAGCGGTTCGACAGAGAAAGAGTGAGGCGAAGCATCAATTTTGGCGAGCAGCCCCATATCGCTGATAAGTTCCGAAAGCAACAAGGTCTGACGATATGCCCGTTCGATGAAATATCGCTCCTTCTCTCTGTCAAGCGTATTGTTGAGTACAGTTTCGAGATAGCCTCGGATGCCGGTTACCGGCGTGCGAAGTTCGTGTGTGATGTTTCCCGTCATTTCCTGTTTGAGCATGCGATTCTTTTCCTGATTAGTTATATCATTAATAATCAATTCAAAACTTCCATCGTCGAAAACATTGACGCGAGCGATAAAAATTTTGCCATGTCGAGTAATATGTGTTTCAAAATAATGTTCAGTTTTATTTTTGGTTAACAGGAAAATCGACACTTTTTCAAAGGCCGGATCAGATAAAACAATCGAAGCATTGCTGTTTGCCTCATCGGCTATTGTGTTGATATACTGGATAAACAAGCCGTTGTAAAATTCAACAACGCCTTCGGTTGTGAAAAAGCAAATGCCTTCCTCCGAACTGTGTACGTGTTGAAGCAGTTTTTCGCGCTCAAAGGTGAGTGCGCGGCGGCTGTCGTTCAGCTGCCGGTAACTGGCGAGGATTTTTTCTGCAATCTCGCCAAATTCATCTTTCGGGAAATGGCTTTCTTTTAGTGAATCAGATGGAGAATTCATTAAATTTTGCACATGCTGAATAGATTTGCTGAATCTGCCGGATATATAGTTTATCAGTAGCAGCATAAACAGGAAAACAACGACCAGAAAGACGAGAAACA
>JAITHZ010000234.1 GCA_031279795.1 Bacteroidales bacterium | reverse complement strand
TTAACATGGGAAAATGCGACGTAATTTTTGAACAAGACGAATGGACTGTGAGAACGAAAGACCGTAAACCTTCGGCCCATTTCGAACATTCGCTGGTGATCCGGCGCGGGAAAGCAGATATTTTATCTTCCTTCAAATTCGTGGAAGAAGTGTTGGGAGATAAGGCAATTTAAAAACAAAAATATTCGTAATTTGTAAAATTTTATGGCAAAACAGTCAGCAATTGAACAGGACGGAACCATCATAGAATCTCTGTCGAATGCCATGTTCAGAGTCGAGCTGGAAAATGGACATGAAATTATTGCTCATATTTCAGGGAAAATGCGCATGCATTACATTAAAATCCTTACAGGCGACAAGGTAAAAGTCGAAATGTCGCCCTATGATTTGTCAAAGGGACGAATAACGTTTAGATATAAATAAATTTTAAAAAATATATATTATATGAAAGTTAGAGCATCATTGAAAAAGCGTACAGCCGATTGCAAAATAGTTCGGCGTAAAGGGCGATTGTACATTATTAATAAGAAAAATCCAAAATATAAACAACGTCAAGGATAATTTATTATTTTTGCAAATTATTTAATTATTTATATGGCTATAAGAATAGTTGGTGTAGATTTGCCGCAAAACAAAAGAGGCGAGATTGCGTTGACCTATATCTACGGAATTGGACGTAGCAACGCAAACAAAATTTTGCAGGAAGCTGGTATCGACAGAGATATCAAGGTGAAGGACTGGAATGATGAACAGGCAGCGATAATTCGCGAAATCATCAGTCGTAATTACAAAGTGGAAGGTGAACTCCGTTCAGAAGTTCAGCTAAACATCAAACGCCTGATGGACATTGGTTGTTATCGAGGTATCCGTCACCGTATCGGCCTGCCGTTGCGCGGGCAGAGTACCAAAAACAACGCACGTACGCGCAAAGGGAAAAAGAAAACTGTTGCAAACAAGAAAAAAGCTACTAAATAACAGAGGAATATGGCTAAAAAAACAACTGCAGCTACCAACAAAAAGAGAATCGTTAAGGTTGACGCTAACGGTCAATTACACGTCCATTCATCTTTTAATAACATCATTGTATCTTTGGCAAACAGCGAAGGGCAAATCATATCTTGGTCATCGGCCGGAAAAATGGGATTTCGCGGTTCAAAGAAAAATACGCCCTACGCCGCCCAAATGGCTGCGCAGGACTGTGCTAAAGTGGCGTTCGACTTAGGTCTGCGCAGAGTAAAAGCATATGTGAAAGGACCCGGTAATGGACGGGAATCGGCTATCAGAAGCATCCACAGCGCTGGAATCGAAGTGATGGAAATTGTTGACGTAACCCCGCTTCCGCACAACGGTTGCAGACCGCCAAAGAAAAGAAGAGTATAATTAGTTAATTTACGGTTTGCCGTCAAAAATGAATATAAAAAGATTGCAGATAAGCCTCTCAGCATCGCGGCTCTATGTTGATTTCGACGTTTTAAACCTTCAAAATTGTAAAAAATGGCAAGATATATAGGACCAAAAACAAAAATTGCACGCAAGTTCGGCGAGCCGATTTTCGGCCCCGACAAGGTGTTGTCGAAAAAAAACTATCCTCCGGGACAGCACGGCAATACTCGTAAGAGAAAAACATCCGAGTACGGTATTCAGCTTCGTGAAAAGCAAAAGGCAAAATATACGTATGGCGTGCTGGAACGTCAATTCTCAAATTTGTTTGAGAAAGCTTCCCGAACCAAAGGCATTACAGGCGAAGTACTGCTTCAGATCCTTGAAGCGCGCCTGGATAACCTGGTTTTCCGTTTCGGAATTGCTCCGACCCGTTCGGCGGCACGTCAGTTAGTTTCCCACAGGCACATTACCGTCGACGGTAATGTTGTAAATATTCCTTCCTATGCCGTGAAACCAGGGCAAATTGTTGGGGTACGGGAAAGATCGAAATCCCTGGCTGTCGTTGACAACGCCCTTTCCGGATTTAACCACAGCAAATATCCATGGCTGGAATGGGATCAACCCTCGAAGTCGGGAAAACTACTCCACATCCCTGAACGGGTGGACATTCCCGAAAATATTAAAGAACAACTGATTGTTGAGTTATATTCCAAATAATTAAATAATGGCGATATTAGCATTTCAAAAACCAGATAAAGTGTTGATGTTGGAAGCTTCCGACCATTACGGTAAGTTCGAATTTCGACCGTTGGAATCCGGTTACGGTATTACGATAGGTAATGCTTTACGCCGTATTCTGCTTTCTTCTCTCGAAGGTTTCGCTATAACCTCAATTAAAATTGAGGGAGTGGAACATGAATTTGCCACCATACCTGGCGTGATTGAAGACGTTACAAACATCATTCTTAATTTGAAAAAGGTTAGACTGAAGCAAATCAGTGAAGACCTTGAAGAAGAAAAAGTAAGTATTTCCGTGTCGGGAGTGACCGAACTTAAAGCAGGAAATATCGGCAACAGTCTCACCGGATTCAAGGTATTGAATCCGAATTTGCTGATTTGCCGCATGGACAAACATGCCAGTTTCCAGATTGACTTAACCCTTAACAAAGGTCGCGGGTATGTGCCGGCGGAGGAAAATCGCAATC
>JAITHZ010000200.1 GCA_031279795.1 Bacteroidales bacterium | reverse complement strand
AAGGGAAACATTTTAATGAAAAAATCCGGCAAATCGGCTTCCTGCTGGCATTGGTTTTTCTGGCTTGCCTGATTATCGGGGAATTACAGTATTTCGTCAGTTCGGTACTGGGCGGATTTACCATTTTCCTGATTTTACGCAAACCACAACGGTATTTGTTAAACAAAGGCTGGGGAAACACGTTCACTACAACCGTTTTACTGATTGCTACTTTTATTTTTTTACTGCTGCTGACCGGCGGGTTTACTTCGATTCTCTACGGAAAATTAAAATCGTTTCAGCCTCAAACCCTTGTCGAGGGACTTCAACATATTCGCGATTTTATTATCGAAAAATGGGGATATAATATTTTCTCCCAGGACGTTATCCAAAAAGTGGTATCGGCCGTGGGGAGCATTTTGCCCGGAATTTTATCTGCCACAGGCAATGTGGTGGCCAATGTGATTATGATGATGTTTGTCCTGTTTTTCATGCTGCAACAACGGGCGTCTTTTGAACGCAGCATGGATCGGTTTATTCCGTTTTCCCGCGACAGCATCTTGTTGTTGAAAAGCGCTATCCATACGATGGTGATCAGCAACGCCGTAGGCATTCCGTTGATCCTGTTCGGGCAAGCGCTCACCGCCGGCCTGGCGTATTGGGTACTGGATGCCGGCGACCCGGTGATCTGGGGAATGATTACCGGGGTTTTCGGTCTGGTTCCAATTGTGGGAACGGGAGGCATCTGGGTTCCGCTGGGCATCGAACTGATTGTTGCAGGCAATATCTGGCAAGGTATCGTGCTGATTCTTTACGGCGCCTGCGTGGTTTCCAATGTGGATACGGTCGTGAGAATCGTCGTTTTAAAGAAACACGCCAATGTACATCCCCTGGTAACGCTTTTCGGGGTGATTCTTGGCGTGAATCTCTTTGGTTTCTGGGGCATTATTTTCGGACCACTATTGATTTCCGGTTTTTTCCTGTTGCTCCGGATTTATAAAAGCGAATTCCGACAACCGGTCGGATGACTTTGCACATCAACACATCCGAAGCCATAAAATAAACGCTGTCATTGTCAAAATAATCAGGGCTAACAAGCCCAACAAAAGTTTATTACTTGTTTTCATGCTGTTTCAAATAAGTGTTGTATTCGTTTTCAAATTCGTTTAAAGACATCCCTAAAAGTCGCATGTTTTTGAGAACCGGCGGTAATTCCTGTTCCAAAAACTGTTTTTTCCGGTAATGAAGAATTTTTTGCCGTGCCTCTTCCGACACAAAATAACCTACGCCTCGCTTGTTAAAAATGATTTCCTTCCCCTGCAAAAAATCATAAGCGCGCATGACGGTATTCGGATTCACTTCCAGGGCTACGCCCAGCTCGCGCACCGAGAGGAGACGGTCGCCGGCTTTCCAGCGCCCCAGTAAAATCTGCTCGCAAAGGTAATCACCTATTTGCAGGTAAATTGCTTGTATTTCTCTGAATTCCATAAACTTATACTTGTTTTTCAGTTAAACGAAAATAACCTGTCACCCAGAAAAAAGGAGGAAGTAGATAAAAAAATACCCGCAGTATATTTTGAAACACATTTTTCAATTGCAGTGCGTCTTCCGTTGTAAAGTTGTAAAAATGGACGCTCGTCTCTCCGATAATCAACCGTAATTCGACAATAAACAGAATAAGCAGAAGCAATTGGATAATGTTGGTCGTAAAAAAAGTGGTAAAAGCCTGATTGCGCCGGAAATACACACCGCCTAAAAGATATACCGATTGAATGAGCAGAAATATTCGAAAAAACAAACTCAGAAAAGAAATCCTTTCTCCCATGTTCACGCCATTGAAAGTACCGCGTGTAAGCTCCATTTCACCAAACAATTTCCATTGCAGGGTGGATGGATGAAAAAAGCCCAGATCGGATGACAAAAAATCAATGCTTGCCAACATATTATTCAAGCAAGTTCCCAGCAGATTCCCCAGGATATACGTGAGGATCATCATCAAAAAATAATACAGCGAAGTCATAAGTATGGCAACGATCCATTTTTCCAGTTGCGTTGCCGGAATCATAAAATAAGCGCAACCGTTGGTTGGAGAATGAATTTCACGGGAAAAACGCGCTGCGTAAAAGGCGCCGGCGACAAAGATCAATCCGCCTATGGCTACCATCTGATTCCGGATAAACATGAATACGATAATCATGATTCCCCAGTAGATCAATTCCGTATGGAGACGTTCGGTAAAATACCGCCGGAACAATAAACTCATTCGGTTCAAATTGAAGCGATCTGTTTTCATTTTTTTATGCTTTAGTGTTAAACAAGGGTTGAATTCGTTGCTTATTCGCACATACCGCGTTGAACAGCAATTCGATATCTAATTTACTGTCCTCGTGCTGGGTGTTTTCGCTCACCTGCCATACGCCTCGTAAGCTTTCTTCCGAATAGATCACCGAGGCATCGGGCTGGGCGTTCTCCTTGACCCGGAACAGCAATTTGTCGGTGATGTCGTCAATTGCTTCGTTCAGTACCACCTCGTGACCGTCCATGATAATTATCGCATCAATCAAGCTGTCGAGATCGCGTACCTGATGGGTGGAGATAATAATACAACGATTTTCGTCTAAGGAAGAAGCCACCATGCGGCGGAACTGACCTTTTGAAGGAATATCCAGGCCATTGGTCGGCTCGTCCATCAGGAGGATTTTCGTGTTGGTCGCCAAACCGAAAGCCACCAGAATCTTCTTTTTCTGCCCGTAGGACAAACTGTTCATCTTCCAGTCTTTGGAAGAAATTTCAAATTCCTTCAGATACGTGTCGAATTGCAAAGTGCTGAAATTCGGATAAAAAGGCGCATACACTTTTTCAAATTGTGCAATGCTCAAAGCATGTACCGGCATCTCTTCCGAGAGGAAATAAATGTCGCGCAACAGTGCCGGAGGACGTTGGGAAGGCGTGAAGTGCATCACGTCCACCGCCCCTTTCCGGGGAAACAACAAACCGGCAATCAGTTTGAGCAGCGTGCTCTTCCCTTCGCCGTTTTTTCCGAGCAATCCGTGGATATGTCCCGGATCAATCTGTAAGTTTACATCCGACAAGAGTTTCACTTTCGGACGATAACTGAAATCGACGTTTTTAAAATGAATCATATAAAATGTGTTTTATTTAATTGGTGTATTAGTAAATTAATACACCGCAAAGATAAGTATTCTTTTTGGAATAACAAAATTTTGGACGAAATTTTATATCATACCCAGAAAGACATTCGCATCAATATTCAGTTTTTTATGCATTTTGCGAGCGATCTGTAAGGTTGGTTCCGATTTTCCGGTAAGGTATTCGCTGACCCGCGGAGCGCTGATTCCGAGCATTTCTGCTAATGTTTTTTGTGTTAAATTCATTTCT
>JAITHZ010000197.1 GCA_031279795.1 Bacteroidales bacterium | reverse complement strand
TTATTTGCATATTATTTCTACCTTTGTGCGCATTAAAATACACTTGATTTGTTATGAATAAATTGTGTTTGAATATGGTAATGGCGGCGACCGCAGTGGTTTTATTTACCGGTTGCGCCATTCATAGTGGCGTTATGGAAAACTCGGTAGCGCTGAGTGCCAATAATTTTCGCTACATCCAGCGGAATGTGGAAGCGACGGCGAGCGTACTTTATGTTTTTGGAATAGGCGGACTTAATGAAAAAGCGATAGTCAATTCTGCCAAAAGCGAACTGCTGGAACGCTATCCGCTACGCGACAATCAAGCATTGGCAAATATCTCCGTAAGTTGGAAAACAATGCATATTCTGTTTTTTGCAACGAAGAAGTATTGCACAATAAGCGCCGATATTGTGGAATTTACCAATGCCGCGCGAGAAGAAGAGGGCAGCATGCGAAACACGTATATTGACAATTCCGCTGCCGCACGTCAGGGTTACCAGTCAGGCAATCCGTCGCTGAGCAGTCCATCAGTCCAGAGCAGTCCATCAAGTAATGCATCCGGCTATGGTTCAGCAGCAACCACAGGAAAGACGGATTTTCTCGTTTCCATGCACACCGACATCATGGCGCTGAAAGACTTGCTGGAGAAATTTCAGACGACCGGCAGTGTAAATCAGCGGATTGCATACAAGGCTATAGATGATTTGTCGGCCTCGCTGGAAAGCAACTACCGTTTGTATGTCAACAAATTACCCAGTTTTGGCTATACAGCTTCTGCAACGAGGTACCAGAACTACTATCAATATTTCCGCAATGCCTTGTCGTGGCTGGATACTTATTTTCGGCAATCCGACCGCTCAAAAGGGAACAGACCGGACGATGCATTGAGTCAGGCACAAACTGCTTACACAAATGCTGTCAATATATATAATTCTTTTTATGAAGGACAACGGTAGGTTTTACGGTATAATTATGGTTAAAAAAACAATGAGAAAAAGAATAATGAGCATTGCTGTTTTGCTGCTGAGTGTTTGCGCATCAGCACAGGAACTGCTTTTGATTGATACGCTGACCGTCGATGAGCGAAAAATATTACGGGATACTTATGTAGAGCGAAAAAAATCATTTTTGGCATATGTGGATGACCAGGTCGCCAAGCCGGAACGAAAAAAGGTTAAAGAAATCTTTGCCGACAAATATGATAACCTGTTAAAACGAATTGACAAAAATGAATTAACCAGCGATTCTCCATTAAATGACTACCTGAATAAGTTGCTCACATTGATCCGTGCTAAAAATCCGGAATTGCCGAATAGTATTGTTTTACTGCTCTCAAGAGAGTTTCAGTCAAATGCTGCCAGCATTGGCGACGGAACCATTATTGTCAACAACTATCTGTTGAGCGACTTGGACAGCGAAGATGAGTTGGCCGTTATCATTTGCCACGAAATTGCGCATTATTCTCTGAAACATCCAGTTAATTCGGTGGTGGATTTCGTGCGAAAAGATAATTCCGATGAAATGAAAAAACAAACAAAAAAATTAAAACAGCAAAAATACAACAAACAGTCGGATGCCGCAAACTTGCTAAAAGATATAGCATATAAAAATTCTGAAGAAAGTCGAAAAAAAGAAATAGAGGCAGACTCGCTGGGATTTTTGTATTATGTTAATCTGGACAGAAATAGATATCAGGTTGTAAGGACTTTGGAGAAACTTCGCGATTCTGATTTCGAAGACGATTCGCTGACCGTTGCCGACTACCGATCCTTATTTTTCGACCCCCAACTGCATTTTTCAGAAGCATGGTTTAAAATAGACAATTACGACATTTATCATTACAAAGAAAGCACCAAATTCAACACCGATTCGCTACGAACACATCCGAATGTCGGCGAACGTATTGCAGCCTTGCAACGGACTTTCCCGCAGTTTCTTGAAACAGATGATCCTTCGCCAATCACCGTTTCTGATACTTTTACCCAATGGCACGATAATGCCATGTTACAGAATGTCTATAACGAACACCTGGCCGAGCATTACGGTAATAGCCTCTATGAAGCGCTAAAACTCTATAAACGCGAGCAAACGCTTTTTTTGAAAAAGATGATTGGTCTAAATTTTCGGAAATTATACGAAGCGCAAAAAAACTATCGCCTCAATCGCTACGTAAGCCATGTAAATATTCATAAATATACCAGCAGTTACAACCTGTTCTGCACATTTATCAATAATCTGCGACTTGGCGATTTGGAAACCTTTGCCAACTATTTTTCTACTGAATAATTCTTGTTTATAATAAACAGTAAAACAATAAAATTATGAAAAAAATATTTGTGCCTTTTATCTTGATTGTCAATGTGATGCTATCTTATTCACAAACGCTGGAGCTGAAGAAACTTTCCACAGGAACAGAGGTTTATAGTTCTGCCCTGTTTGAGCAGGATGATGTTTACGGTTATTTTTATATTTTCAACAAAGATAAACTGGGTAAAACCGAAAACTTATATGAATATGTGTTGCTGGATAAAAACCTGAACAAGGTATGCAACGGAGAATTTAGCGATAAGGCTGTATACCAGAATATCAATTATTTTTACTGTCGCTATGTGGATAATTTTATTTTGATTAATATCGACGAATGTGATTACACTCGTCGATATTATTTGATGAATACAAGATTTCGAATATTGGATATTAAGGAAAACAATTTGTCAGACGTTTTCACATTGACGCCTGAATTAACAAAAAAATATGGTTTCCTTGACAAAAAATCGAAAGAGAGAATGATAATCAGATTCAGCAACAGTCCTTTTGGATACGGGGTTGCCTCATCATTAAGAACTTATGACAAACAGGATAAAATCTCTTATTTACCAGAAAAATACTTTTTCACAGATGCACAGTTCAATCCGTTGTGGAGTTATTCCTACAACGAGCATGCAAGCTCCAAGAACTATGAATCGGTACGTGCAGCAACGAATATTTCATACAGGAATAAAAAAGACGTGGTTGCAGTTTTTAAAAGTTTATTGGGAAGAGACAATATAAAACAGGAAATAAAAGGCAATTTCAAAAATTCGTATATTTTTCTTGAAAAAGAAGGAGGAAAACAAATCAGTGAAATTTTTCCGTTTACATCAACAGGAACAGGCAAGGAGAAAAGAGCAGACCTTCGAACAAACAAGATTTTTGTGGATAGAGACAATGACAAAGTGACTTGCATCAATACAACCTCCCAGTCCAATGACTACATACTGGATGAAGAACTGATTCAGGGATTTTCGAAAGTAGATTATTCGCTTTCCGAGGGAAAAGAGCTGAAACGGGACTATTTTGTGTGGACTCAATTGTCTGATTATTTGAATATTGACAAATACGGCTATATTCGAGAAAAGGACGAACCGAATTGTTATTTATATCTGCATAATGTCTTGATGAAAAATAATGGAAATCTTGTTTTTATATTGGAAGAATACAAACCGCTCATAGCCATACCTCTCATATTGTTTACTGGCGTAGCAATTAATGATTTATTTTTCATGGAACTGGATAGTGATCTGAAATTAATTCATCTGCAGCGAATATCAAAAGAAAAAAAGACAATCAGGCGAGATGGTATGGATACGAAAGGTTCGCAGCTTAGCAAATATGGCTATTTCGATTACGCTGGCAGTCAGGATTTGGGCAACGACAATTATCTGTTCTACTACTACAACAAACAAAAACCCGAATCCGGCGGCAAAAAACAATGGATACTGGGTATTATTTCCTATATCGACGGCAAGTTTTCCGAACAAAAACTGCCGCTAAAATCGGAAGATGGCAGCAACATGGCCATAATTCCAGCGAAAAAAGGGTATTTACTTGTTTACGAGACATTTAAAGACAAAGATAGAAGTCCGGAATTGAGGCTGGAAAAAATCAATTATTGACAAAATTCAACTAAGTATTCATAAAAATATGTTTCAGCGACAATCCGGTTTTTTAAATTCCATACCGCCTGTTACGAAGTACATCATGATGGCAAATGTTCTGCTCTGGCTGGCGACGCTTGCTTTACCCTTCGAATTGGGAAAATATCTGGGATTGCATTTCGCTGTCAGCGACATGTTTAACCCGGCGCAACTGGTTACCTACATGTTCATGCATGCCACATACGATGCTTCTGGGGGCGTGTATATATTTCACATCTTTTTCAACATGTTTGCCCTCTTTATGTTTGGGCGGGTACTGGAAACAGTCTGGGGACAAAAACGCTTTTTGATTTTTTATCTTGTAACAGGCATCGGCGCCGGCATTGTTCAGGAACTCGCCTGGCTCTATGATTTCAGAGAAATTGTTTTTAACTCGAATATCACCTCAATCATTTCCGGAGAAAAAATTTTCTCTCGAAATGCGTATTTTGACTTACATGTAACCGTTGGCGCATCGGGTGCGGTTTTCGGTATATTGCTGGCTTTTGGCATGCTGTTTCCGAACGCCCCGCTTCTTATCATGTTTTTTCCTGTTCCGATAAAGGCAAAGTATATGGTTATCCTTTATGGAGTTGCCGAACTGTTTATGGGCGTTGCAGGTTTCAGCGGCGACAATGTGGCGCATTTTGCTCATCTGGGCGGCATGCTTTTCGGATTTTTTCTGATAAAATACTGGCAAAGAAAAGATAGAAGTAATAGAAATTTTAACAACAATGGCTGGAATTTTCGATAACCTGTCCCGAAGTTTCAAACGGGCTGACATCCTGATGCAGTTCATCAGTATCAACATCGGCGTTTTTGTCGCAAGTTTAGTGATTATGCTGGTATGTAAGCTGTTTAATGTTTCCTCTGCTTATTTGCTGGATTACATTGAATTGCCGTCGGAACTGCATCTGTTCGTCAGGCAGCCGTGGACGCTGGTAACCTACATGTTCATACACTACGATTTTATGCACATCCTGTTCAATATGTTGTGGTTATACTGGTTTGGGCGGATTTTCCTGTTCCTGTTCAGCGGGCGACAGTTGGGCGGTTTGTACATACTGGGAGGAATAGGCGGAGCTGTTGCTTATCTGCTGGCATTCAATATTTTTCCATATTTTGAACAGTTTTCCAACCGCTATTTGCTTGGAGCGTCGGCTTCCGTGCTGGCGATTGTGGTGGCGCCAGCGGTGGCTGCTCCCAATTTTTCGCTCAGGCTGTTGTTTTTGGGCAAGGTGAAATTGAAATACATCGCGCTGTTTTCTGTGCTAATTGATATTTATTACCTGAGTCAAACAACCGATAATCCTGGCGGGCACATTGCGCATTTGGGCGGCGCTTTGACCGGCTTTTTATTTGCTCGCCAATTATCCAAAGGCAAAGACATAACTGCGTTTATCAATAAATGTATCGACTCATGCTGGAATTTTTTTCAAAACAAGCCGAAAATGAAGGTAACCAGCAACCGAACAGCATCGCAATCATCGACACATAAAGAAAATGCAGAAAGGATGACGTCTCAACCTCAATCGCCAACAACATATCAACAAAAAATCAATAACGAAGAAATTGACCTTATTTTGGATAAGCTGAAAAAATCGGGTTATGACAGCCTTTCGTCTGAAGAAAAAAAAAGTTTGTTTAATGCAAGTAAGTCAAAATGAGTAGAAAAAATAAAAGAAAAAAAACTCGACAAAAAAAAGTGTCACTTTTATTGTTTGCCGGTAAAGTTTTCGCATCAATCATGTTTCTGGTCACTGTGTTTTTTGCCATACTGTCAATTATTTCGGCTTATTCCGACCACCTTTCTCCCGCAACCTATTCAGCTTTTCCTTCATATTTGGCATTTGCTTTTCCTTTGTTTTTGGTTATCAACATGATACTGATTATTTTCTGGATTTTCAGGAAACGTTGGTTTTTCGCCATCCCGCTTGCTGCAATATTGGCAGGTTGGCCGGCAGTAAGCGCTTTTTTTCCGGTTCATCTGGAACAGGAAGTACCTGAAAATGCCATTAAACTGCTGACTTACAATGTTCAACATTTTGAATTATACGCATCGCACAAGGCGGAGATAGGCAGTCCCATTCTACATTATATCCTTGAGCAAAAGGCTGATATCATTTGCATGCAAGAATATGCCTTTGCATACAAAAACGGAAAAATGCAAGTCCATCAAGAGTTGAAAGAAGTCTATCCCTATTATTCTTCCCATGATGTTATTAATGTTAATAACGTAATGTACAACGGGTTGGCTGTTTTTTCAACATATCCTATTCTTGACGCACAGCGAATTAATTATCCCAGCGAACACAATGGTTCCGTGCTGGTGAAGGTGAATGTAAATGGCAAAATACTCAATATTATAAATAATCATTTGGAAACAAATAGAATAACCGAGAAAGACCGAGCCGAATATGCCACCATACTGGGCGATTTGGATAACCGGAACAAAGCGAAAGAAAAAATCCTCCGACTGGCCTCAATCGCCCGTAACCGCTTGGGCGTAGCCTTTAAAATCAGAGCAGAACAGGCAGACAGTGTTGCCTGCGTGATTGACAAACTTGATGGATACATCATTGCCTGCGGCGATTTCAACGACCCGCCAAATTCGTATTCACACCACCGCATAAAAGGTGACAAACTGCGGGATGCTTTTGCCGATTCCGGCTTCGGTATGAGCCATACCTACAACGAAAACAAATTTTATTTTCGTATCGACCATATTTTATATTCGCCCAACATAAAGGTGTTTAATTGCAAAGTGGATAATCAAGTTAAGTATTCCGATCATTATCCCATGTCTTGCTATTTCACCTTTGAAAAATAAATAATCACTAAAAAAACGATAATCAAAAAAAAATAGCTACATTTGCAGCCATTTTGAAAATAACAAGCCTTGAA
>JAITHZ010000183.1 GCA_031279795.1 Bacteroidales bacterium | reverse complement strand
ATTGAATTAAAAATATTTTTTGCTTATGGTATAATAAAATAATGTGTTGATACACACATTTTAAAACATATTGAAAAGGCGTTTAGCTTATATTCTGTCACTTGAAATCTCGACAATTTCATTTCCAACCAAGAGTAAAGCGATGACGCTCACGCCTCTGGCGTGGGCTTTACTCATTTTTAGGTTGGAAGGGTAGTCGAGGACCTCAAGTGCTGATGAAATAGAGTTTTGTCCGCGCTTTTTTTATGTCCATACTCGACGTTACTATTTTTATTAAACGTAATTTATACTTATTTGTTAAAACTTAAAAATTATGCAACACTCATTTAAAACAAAAGTGAAAAAAAATGTACCTGATTTTATTCTCAGGTATTACAGAGATTACCGAAGGCGGAGAGAAATGAAAGCTCATGCCGGTGATAATGTATATTGTCCTGTTTGCGGTTCTTGTTTCGCAGAATTTGGAACATACGGATTGATTGCAAGAAAAAATACACGGTGTTATTACTGTGGTTCTTTAGAGCGCCACCGACTGTTGTGGAAATATTTTAATGATAAAACAAATTTGCTTGATGGAACTGCCAAATGTATCTTACATGTTGCACCGGAAAAATCTTTTTATGATATTTTTCAGGAAAATAGCGCGCTGGAATACATTCCTTGTGACTTATTTCCAGAGCGTTATAATTACAATGGAAAGGTTGGCATTTCCAAAGTTGATTTGACTGAAATTCCTTTTGACGAGAATACTTTTGATGTTGTTCTTTGCAGTCATGTGCTCGAACATATTCCGGATGATAAACTCGCAATGTCTGAATTGTACAGAGTTATGAAGAAGGGGGCATGGGCTGTTTTGCAAGTGCCTGTAGATTACAGCAGAGAAACTACCTACGAGGATTTTACAATCACTACCCCCAAAGGGCGAGAAAAAGCTTTTGGGCAAAACGACCATGTCCGATGCTATGGGAGAGATTACAAAAATAAATTGGAATCCATTGGTTTTAAAGTAATTGAAGATGATTACGTAACGAAATTCTCTGTTCAGGAATTATATAAATACGGCCTTATGCCATCTGAATTGATTTATTTTTGCAGAAAATAGAGTCAATTAGTGATTAGTGATTAGTGATCATCACTAATCACTATTTTTTGCGGATTTAAGATATCTGAAAAATTTATTTTTAATAATTTTATTAAAAGACGTAATGAACTTGTTATCAATAAATTTTCTGATCCAAAAACGATTATGTTCTTCATTTGCAAAAAAACTTCTGCAAATGAAAGGATGTTTGGAATATTTTTGTACTTTTCTCCTATAAATTTTGTGAGACATTTTTATGCGTTTGTGTGTAATTGAAGATTTTATGCTAACTTTGCATTGAAAAAAATAGATTTAAGGGTAGACAAGCACTTGAATATCATTGATTAAGGGATGCAAAATAAACAAAATAGAATAGTTTCGGAAAAGCAAAGTCCCTGCAGGGACTTGGAGAGGAATACCGTATGCTTCGACCGTAAGCTAAAGCATACGGTGTCCCTATATTTGCGGACGTCCTTTTTTCCGAAACTGTTCTATTTTGTTTATTTGGCATCCCTAAGCCGGATGGTTGTTAAAAAATCTATGTAAATTAGCGAGAGTTCCACGCTTAAAAAAACAGCGATGGCAGGAGAATGCAGATAACGCTGACGATGCGGATTGGCAAAAAAAGTTGATTTTATTGTTAAATGTTACGTGTAAAAACTTGTATGAAACATGAATTATTTAAAAATTTCATATCTTTGCCGCGAAGTTTATAACAAAAAAAAAACGATTATGAAAGTATTTTGTGTAAGTCTATTGACATTTATCGCTGTAGCTTGTTGTAATCAACAAACGGAAAATCAATCTAATGCTGTATCGTCATCCCCTCAAAAGAATGAGGTTGTGGAGAATATCCTGAACAGGAGAAGTATTCGTTCCTATAAATCCGAACAAGTCGCTCAGGCGCAGTTGGATACCATAATTAATTGTGCAATCAATGCTCCAAGCGCGGTGAACAGACAACCGTGGGAGGTGCGGGTGGTGCAACATGCCGACTTGCTGAAAAAAATTAATGACAGGGTGAAGACTAAATCTAACAACACGAAAGAAGATTACAGTGTCTTCTACAATGCACCGACGCTCATTATCGTTGCACGCGATAAACAGAATAATTACAGCGCTTCCGACTGTGGAATGCTCGCACAGAACATTTTGCTGAGCGCTGAGTCACTGGGGCTTGGCACATGTGTTATCGGCAGTTTGGCCGGCGTATTCAACGATTCAGATTCGGGTGATTTGCTGAAAGCAATCAAACTTCCTGATACGCACGAGGTTATTTATGGCATAGCGCTTGGCTATAAAAATGAAACTCCTGATGCTAAGCCAAGAGAAAAGGCTAAAGTACAATTTATTCGATAGTCAATGAAAAATTTTCAGATAAAAAAGCTGCTTTTTTTGTTTGCGTGCGTTTTTGTGACGGCGCCTCTTGTTGCCCAGCATCAGAACAGCTATAGTACAACACCTGGTAGAATTACTACCTTTAATACAAACGGATTCTGGGATAACTGGTTTGTGGGGGCTGGTGCGGGGGCAAATGTCTATATCGGCGATGGCAATACGGGCGACGGCTTGGGAGGGATCATTTCGGCAACGCCTGTCTTGCAGGCTGGGAAATGGCTATATCCCTATCTGGGAGGTCGACTGAAAATTGCTGGGTTGACCAATATCAACTTTTTCGATAAAGGCACGCAAAAATATCTAAGCCTTGAAGCGAACGTGCTGTGGGATGTCAGCAATTTCGTCTTGAATTACAATGCGCAGCGCCTGTATCATTTTATCCCTTATGCGGGTATAGGCTGGGCTTATGGTTGGGATTACAAAATCCCGTCGCGAGTAAATGCTTCGCCAACAGCGCACCAGAACAGCATTACGGTGGATGGTGGTCTTATTAACCGGTTTCGTGTCGCCCAAAACATTAATATTGATATTGAACTTTCGGGTAAATTGTTGAAAGAAGGATTTAATCAGCGTTCGGGCGGTGTGGGATACGATATTTTGACAACCGTATCGCTTGGTGTGATTTTCGACATTGGAAGCTGTACAACTTTTACTGAGGCCATCCTCAGAGACGAAATGGAAATTGATTACCTCAACAGCCGTATCAACGAACAGAACAAGGTTATTCAATCGCTGGCGCAGCAGAAACAGCAGAAGCCCGAACCACAGGTGATAGTCAAGGAAGTTCCCGTGTTTGTTGAACAGGAACCGGTGCAGAACGTTGTCCTGTTTACTATTGGCAGCGCCAAAATACAGTCCGGACAGGAACTTGCAATCTATAACGTTGCTCGATACCTGCAGGGAAATTCCAGCAAGCGTGTGCGCGTGGTCGGATATACAGACAAGGCTACCGGAACTGCCGTTTCTAATGAAAAGCTCTCTAAACAGCGTGCCGAAAACGTAATGAAAATCCTGATTGATAAATATAGTATTGATAAGGAGCGTATCTCCCTTGATTGGGAAGGCCAGTGGAATTCGCCTTTTGATGTTCCTGAATGGAATCGTGCTGTTATTTTATTTATTGAGTAAATTTTATAAATAAATCCATAAATAAG
>JAITHZ010000119.1 GCA_031279795.1 Bacteroidales bacterium | reverse complement strand
CCGTTTAAAGAGTGTTCTGAAATGATCGGCACGTGAAGCGGACCATAGTAATTTTCGTACGGGAACGAAGCGTTATAGCCTTTCTCATAGTTGGCATACTCCGCCAGCATCTGGTAGTCGAATTTATGCACAGTTCCAGTGCTGCTGACCACTCCGGTAAACAGGCGCTCGTGGGTGTCGTTGCGGGGGTAGGTGAAAAATTCCATTTTGCCATCTTTTTTGAGAAAAGCCAGCCGACAATAATAGTTTGGATTGTTGATGTTAACAGGAATGGGAATTCCAGATTCTCCACGCGGCGTATACTCGTCGTGGTCGGAAGAAAACGGAACAATGCCATTATTAGCCAAATGAGTGAGAAAAAGGTTGCTGTTCGTTTTGATAAGGCCGGTCAAGCCATCCCCGTTTACATCCTGCATGAAAAATCTTGCGTCGGAGTAATTGTTGGTGCTTTTCCAGATTATTTTTGCAAACAAACCGTCGCCTCTTGAATGGAAAATAGACCACATGTGATCACCGTCGTCCGTTGTTGGCGGCGAGAGAAGCAAGTCGGTTTTTCCGTCGCTGTTCAGCTCGCCAGCCAGCAGGCTTCTCTTTGGCAGGTCGCCTCTTTTCAATCCGGTGTAAGTTGTTGCAACTTTGGAAAACCCTGTTGACGTATAGGTATAAATATCTGTACCTGCACTGTGTATGTGGCAGATATCGCTTTTGCCATCGCCGTCGTAGTCAATTACCAGCAATCTGTCGGTATTGGCTTCCGCGGTCTCGGCATCGGTTTGCGTTCCCACGAAACTGACCGCAAAAGGAAATACATGTCCTTCATGCAGTTTTGTACCGGTATCCAAATCAAACAGATAGCATTTGGAAGCTTGTGTCTTTCCCAGCGGATTGTGGCACGAAACAGCCAACACTTCTGTTTTTCCATCGCCATTGAAATCGCCCGTGTAGTAAAATTTCGGATGAATGCTTTTTCCGTTATCATGATCTGTCAATACGGTTGAAAAAGAATACGTTCGCGTATTTTTCAATGCTATAATATAATAGGAGTTTCCTGTATAAACTTTGAATGTAACCTGGTCGTAATTGCCAGATACAACATTATTGACCTTTATCACTTCATCACCGCCTTTTCCGTCGATATTCGCGCAAAATATGTCAATAAATCCGGCTTCTGTCTTGAACTCTTTTGAGAAGGCAATGCCGTCTGACAGTTCGGGATACAACAGGATATCTTCATCTCCGGTATAATAATTGTCGAAACGATCCTGTGAGTGTTGGAACAAATTTGAATTTCGATAATGTTGCCAGTATGGATTTTGATTGGGCCATTCAATCATTCCGTCATTTTCCGATACGATATTGAATTTTCCTTTGGCTACCCTCAACTGTTCGGGGCGCGAAAAGCGATAGCTGGTAGCCAGCTGAGTTTCGGATTTGTGATATTGGTAAGCCGCACTGTTTTCGCCATAGTAAAAACTCAGCGGGTTCAGCTTCGCATTCAAAACCGTGCATTTAAGTTCAGAGAGCCGTGCGCCCCAATACATATAGGCATTTGGGGAATTCGTTTCATATTCAAGCTGATAAGTTCGAAGTATCGAAGAACCGAACTTGCAGGTAATTTTGTCCAGCAGCCTGTCTTCACGTACATTCCAGCCGACTTCGTAGGTCGAAATCGCATCCTCGCGCAATTTGTAGGCAAACTCTACTTTGGCGTCGCCATTGTAGCTGATACTCATTATCCGGTAATGATTGTCTACTTCGGTATACGAGTATGTAACGGAATTATCGAAGAGATCGGTCATTTTCGTCAGCGGATAAAACAGCTTGTGGGAGGTATTGCTGGTGAATCCGTAAATTCCTTTGTTTCCGTTGGGATAAAGTACTTCGAAATATTTTACCAAACTGCCGCTGATAAAGGCATTTACCTTTATATTGCCCTGCTGGGTTTCGTATTTAATCTGGTTTGCTGTTTCGCTCAGTTCTATCAGCCGCACACCGTCGAGTGTAAAAGCGGCGTCTTTCGTCAATTCAATTCCTTTGGAAACGCCGTCATAATACTTATTTTTGGGTGTTCGGCTGATCGAAGAAAGACCGGCGATGTTCCAGCCAATACCCACAACGCTTTTTCCTGCCCAATGGTTGTAAGCCAGCGCAAGTTGCGGTTGCATGCCGTTTATACCCGGATAAACTTCTATCGGCACGTTACAGGTCATTGCGCCCGAAGCCGACACATCGGATGTGAAGGGAATTTCGCCAACTGCCAGTGTTTTGTCAATAGTTATCGTACTGGGCAGGTTGGCAAATGCAGAGAACGGTTTTGACTTCTTTTTTTGTGCTTGTTCTTCCGACCGTTTTTGCCATTGAATGCATTCTTCTTCACTCAATCTATTGAGTTCGAGCGGTTGGGCTACTGCCTGAATGCTAACGCTCAGCAACAGTCCGACTGTGAACAGGAGTATGTTTCTCGTTTTCATATTCAGAATATTTTAAGTTAATTAGTTATTCTTTGATAATTTTGTACGAAGAAACTTCTCCCTCCCTCTGTACCCTCAGCAAATAAATGCCTTGCGGGTGGCCGTTCAAATCAATTTCAACAATGCTGGATGCTGCCTTTTGACGGAAAATAATTTTTCCGGATACGTCGGTTAGCAGCAAATCAACTTGCTGGCCGCTGTCAAAATCTCCTACTTCAATGTACATCAATCCGCGCGTTGGATTGGGATAAATCTTGATCTCTGGAAGAATGACTGCATCTTCCAGTGACGTTGTTTCACTCGACGAACGAAGTGTAGCCGTTGTTCGCCGTTCAATGCGGTTCCCTGCACTGTCATACCAATACGTAACAGATTGGGCTTGCAGGCTGATGACTGTCAAAAGCACAATGCTAATTAAAATCAGTTTCTTTCTCATTGTAATAAATATTAAGTAAGCGTTAAAAATAGAATTGCAAATTAAATAGATAATTATATTTTTGCACCAATTTTCATGCTTGTACTTTACCAATTTTTTTGAGTATTTTACCGATTTTTTTCTGACAAGACACATTCAGAAATTTACATTCCTGACTGATCTTATCTTCAGATTTTTGCATGTTACATGAGGAAGCTCTCAAGAAAATATGAGCTTGAAATGCCTGCTGATGTTGTTTTCGTTGGAGATGAGGTAGGTGATAATAAGTTTATTATTATTCAAATTGTTCAAATTATTCAAATATATAACACATTATTTTGATTATTTTGATATATTCAGACCTCCAGAAGTGGGAGTACTTTTACTATTGATATATCGTTATTTATGAAAAACATAGCGCAAACATTACTGTCGCAAAATCAAACATCGGAAATACAGCAATTTATTATGATTATTAACCGGTGGCTTTAGCTTAATGTCATCAAGTTAAGGCAGA
>JAITHZ010000104.1 GCA_031279795.1 Bacteroidales bacterium | reverse complement strand
AGATGGCGAACGATACGTACGAGGTGGAATTTGAAATCCGTCACCGCGACTTCAAGGCGCTTTACACCCCAAACGGCGATCTGCTGATGGTGGTCGAAGAAATCCGCAGCACGCAGTTGCCAGCAATAGTGAAAAACGCTGCAGAAGCATCTTATCCGAAGTACAGGGTTGAAGATGTTGCCAAAATCAGGCGAGGAACAGAAACAATCTACAGAGTGGAAATGGAAAAAAGCTTTTCGGGAGTGGATGTCAAACTTCTGATAAAGGCCGACGGCACCATTTTGGAAGAACGATTCGATTATTAATCAACTAACTAAATCAACATCAAAAATGAAAAAAGTAATGCTTTTAGTATCTGTGCTGGCGTTTGCGACCATGTTTGCCGCTTGTGACAAGAAAGAAATAATTTCGGTAGCGGAACTTCCTGCTTCAAGTCAGGTATTTATCAAAACCCATTTCCCTGAAGTGGCAATAACCCACATAATCAAAGAAACCGACGGGTTGGGAAAGGATTATACCGTGTATCTTGCTAATGGTTTCGACATCGACTTCGATAAAAAAGGAAACTGGGATGATGTTGACGGCCATTTTACCCCATTGCCACAAAGTGTTTTGAACTTATTGCCTGCTGGTATCATGGAATATGTTACGGCATATCTTCCCAACAGCCAAATCGTGGAAGCGAACAGGGAACGCTACGGCTACGAAATCGGACTGAATGGCGAAATTGATTTGAGATTCAACAGCAATGGCGCTTTTATCGGCTACGAGGATTGAACCTTTACTGCCTGTTGAGATAGCTGAAACTAATTTTTCGCTCAACTGAAATCTGCTTAGGTCAATTTCAGTTGAGCGAAATTCAGTCTTTCCGAATTATCGCATTTTTTTGCATTGTTTTTTTGAATAGGGAACTTGCCACTAATGTGTTTATTATTAGAATATTTATTCAAAAGAAATTTAGAAGGAAAGCCGAATGAATTTATTTTTTGCAAGAAATCGTGCTGTTTATTTGCATAAATCATAAACAATACCTACCTTTGCACGCCAATTTTAAAACGAATTGGAATTTAGTATTCAAGAGAAATAAAATCATCTAAAAAATACAAAATATAAAGAGCGATGTCGAAAATATGTCAAATTACTGGAAAAAGAGCCATGGTTGGAAACAACGTTTCCCACTCCAAGCGAAGAACTAAACGGAAATTTAACGTGAATCTGTTCACGAAAAAGTTCTACTGGGTGGAAGAAGATTGTTGGATTAATTTAACAATATCCGCAGCAGGATTACGGACAATAAATAAAAAAGGATTAAACGCAGCGTTGAAAGATGCCGCCGAACAGGGCTATATTGGCGCATAAATAACAGGAGAAAATGGCAAAGAAAGCAAAAGGAAACAGAATTCAGGTTATTCTGGAATGTACAGAACACAAAGCAAGTGGACAGTCGGGAACGTCTCGGTACATCACCACCAAAAATCGAAAAAATACCACCGGACGACTGGAATTGAAAAAATACAACCCAGTGCTGAGAAAAGTAACCGTACATAAAGAAATCAAATAAAACAATTACGTCATGGCAAAAAAAGCAGTAGCAACCTTGAGAACCGGCGACGGGCGGAATTATTCTCGTGTTATTAAAATGATTAAATCCCCGAAAACTGGGGCTTATGCATTTCAGGAAGAGATAATGACAAAAGATAATGTTGACAGTTTTTTTAAATCGTAACATTACGATTCGGAAAATAAAAACTTCCCTTTAACTGCAACGTAAAGGGAAGTTTTTATTTAATAAAAGACAACTGATTGGTAACTGTTTTTAATTTCAAACACTAATTACAATGGGAATTTTTGGTTTTTTTTCAAAAGAAAAAAAAGAAACATTAGACAAAGGACTTGAAAAAACAAAAAATTCTGTTTTTTCCAACATATCGCGCGCATTGATCGGAAAATCCAAAGTTGACGATGAAGTACTGGACAACTTGGAGGAAATCCTTATCACTTCAGATGTGGGAGTGGAAACGACACTGAAAATAATCAGCCGGATTGAAAAACGTATTGCTCGTGATAAATATCTTAGTACAAGCGAATTAAATACAGTATTGCGAGAAGAAACTGGCGAATTGCTGACAGAAAACAATTTACCGGACGCTGGTGATTTTACTTTTTTCGACAATCTGCAAGGGCCTTATGTCATTATGGTTGTTGGCGTTAATGGCGTTGGAAAAACAACGACTATCGGCAAACTGGCATATCATTTCAAAAAAGCAGGCAAATCGGTTTACCTTGGCGCAGCCGACACTTTTCGCGCCGCCGCCGTCGAGCAGTTGCTTGTGTGGGGCGAACGTACCGACACGCCGGTAATCAGGCAAAAAATGGGCGCCGACCCTGCATCAGTTGCCTACGATACCCTCAACTCGGCAAAAGCAAATCACGTAGATGTAGTAATTATTGATACCGCCGGACGGTTACACAACAAAATCGGACTGATGAACGAATTAACCAAAATAAAGACCGTGATGAAAAAAATCGTACCCGACGCTCCGCACGAAGTTCTGCTTGTTTTAGACGGTT
>JAITHZ010000037.1 GCA_031279795.1 Bacteroidales bacterium | reverse complement strand
ATACAAGCCACATTGCAATGTTTGCGAGGCGTAATCGCCCTGTACGCTTGCTGAGTCAATTCGTTTGCCTGTGATGTCGAAAAGTTCTACGCTGGCTTTGGCATTTGTTACCACGATTTTGCCAGTTGCAGCATTTACTGTAAAATAGTCGGCGTTAATCTGCTCAACAGCCGATGCTTCCTGCTCGCAAAGTTGCCCGCCGTCATCGTTTGCCCATTTGCAAACGGTGATGCTGTAAGTTGCTGAGGTAACGTAAGTAGCAACACGATTAGGCTTGTCCTTCCATTCAAACAGGCCAGTTTCATTGTTGATGAGATACTCTTTTTCGGGGCAAGCCCAGTCTGCACAGTTATACAGACGGTATTCAAACGACTGCACAGGCGATGGCGTTGTAAACGTAAATGTTCCATCCGTGTTTTTGGTCATTTTCATTGCCTCGGGATTTGCCCAGCCCCAGCCAAACAGACTTCCCTGCAGCCAGACTTCGGCAGTTTCGGGTACAGTGGCTGTAATGGTGATGTAGCCCGCGAGCGCAGGATCGAAAATCGACTTAAATTCCGAAACGTTGTAGGCATACTTGTTTGTTTCGTACTGATTGCCGTCAGCCAGTTTGTAATTTGCGGCTCGCGTTTGTTCAAAAGCCCAGTCGGGACCAGCCACAAATTTAAATTCCAACCCCGTTGGATTTTCGGTAGTAAGCGTATAAGTGAAAACTTTTCCGCCTTCTTCATTGCCCTCGAAGGTCATTTTCAGGTCGTTGTTGAAATTGCCCGACCATCCGCAAAATGAACCTGTGATGTAAAGTTCGTGAACCGACAGCGGTACAAGGCAGTCGATAGTTACGGTGGTGAGATTCGGAAGAAAAACTGCTTTCCAGAACAGTACTTCGTCAACGCCGCTGTTTTCCGACCATGTCCGATTGGCAGCACGCGCAGTGCCTTCTGCATCAATGGCTTCTTCGTAATCCCAACCGGGTCCCGAAAAATACTTATACTCGCCTGCTTCGGTAGCGTTGGGCAAATCAACTGTGTAGTGGGTTGCATCTACTCTTGTCATTTTTTCGAAAGTTCCCCATCCGCCTGTAACATCACCCGTAATGTAACAGGCGTTTGTTCCCGCAGGAACCGTAACAGAAAAGGTCAAAGCCATCATCTGTTGCGAAACGAAAATGCTCGCTAAAAGCATCATTAATTTGATAATTTTACACATAACGTTAAAAAATTGAATTTTAAAAATTGAATTTATTTTAAATTGAAAAATAGAACATCAATTAACTTTTACAAATTCTACCGTTTTATTATTAGTATTAATTGTAAAACGATATACACCTGCTTGCGTTGCGAGGGCTTCAGTACCTTTGAAATTGCCGACATCTTCGGTTGCAGGCGCAGTAAGCAGCGATGTGTTAATTGTATACTCGCGAGCATCGGTTTCGCCGCCCCAGCCGCGCTGATGAAAGAATTTTGCATTGAAACAGTGTTTCCACGCATCGGCAGGAACGCTTTCGTCAATAGTGTGTTCCACGTAAATTGTCGCCTGAAATACGCCATCAGCCACTTTGCGGCAAAAAACATATTCCAGCGGCGAGTTCCAGTTCCACGACGAGGTTTTTGCATAAGGCGTCTGCGGGCGACCGTAGCCCACGCCGCAAAGCCACAAGGCAGCAGGGAAAGTTGCATTTGCCTGCTCAACCCACACATAATCGGCAGAAGGCAGATAATAAACTGTATAAACGCCTGTTTCGCCCAAAAACCTGACTTTGTTTGTTGCGGTAACTTCAAAGAAATCGGGTGTAAAACCGTTGGCTGCATTCGTTACGCCACTGACCGTTATTTCATCGCCAAAGCCAAAATAAAGAGTCGCCTTTTTCCAAATATCAGCAGTTGCAGTTCCCAGATGATTGGTAGAATTTATCGTAACTTCTTCAAAATCGGCAATGTTCATTTCGGTAATTGGCGTAAGCGGGTCGCCCTCGCCTGTAACGGTGAAAAAAAGCAAGTCGGCAGTTATTTTTTTATAGCCTATCAGCGACAAATCCGAAAGCGTCAACGCCGCGCCACCTTCTTCCACAAGCCCAAGTTCGCCATTTACAGAACCAAACACCAAATTCGTCCAGTCGATATTACCAAAACGGCTGACTTTGGTAGCAAGATAAAAAGTTATATCGTTGGCAAACGGCAGATTATCAGCCGAATAAACGCAGTTTTCGGCGTCGGTAAGCAACAGTTCAAACGCACCGCCCGTTGTTGGTACAACATAAAGATGTTCAATTGCAGGACGGTGGGCGACAGTTGTAGCAACAATCGTGTCCGTGTGGTTGCCTTCAACGTTTATTGCTGAAAGATAAACCTTTACCGCCGCGCCTTCTGCCATATACGGACCAAAAGGTACGGAAAATCTACCGCTGTATGACGAAACATTGCCCTTTGTGCGCACCGACTGGCTGGACAGAATAATATTATTTACCACAATTTGAATTTCCAGAGTCGAAAGAGGCGTAACATTGTCGCGTATTTCGCCAACATTCAATGTGATGGAATCGCCGTAGGTAATTTCTGTTTCATTTACAGAAATACCGCTTATCGCAGGCAACGAATGTGGATATGTTACACGCAGTTCATCTTCCTTGCACGAATACAGGGCGATAACTGCCAAAATCAATGATATTTTAAAACTATTTTTCATAAAACATAAATTTTTTATTTACAACAGAAAACTAAATTGTAAATTTGTAATTAAAATCAGTAACCTAAATTCTGCTCTAAATTTGGATTTTGGTCAATAACATCCTGCGGAATAGGCAATCTGTACGAATACTGGTCGTAAGGGTATTTTTGCGCAGGGCGACCTTCGTCTTTTGCAAAAACGGCGTTCATCACCTCTTCTACTTTGTTCAGACGGCAAAGGTCGAACCAGCGTTGTCCTTCAAAAGCAAGTTCAAGTCGGCGTTCGTTCAGGTACGCATCAAGCAGTGCATCCTTGCTCGCTGTTGCCGCCTGAGGTAAAGCTGCCAAACCTGCACGCAAGCGAATTTGATTGATAATCGCAGTTGCGCCGCTCAAGTCGCCGGTTTGAATCAGCGCTTCGGTTTTCAGCAGCAAAACATCAGCGTAACGCAGCTTGATAATGCTGTTGAATGCCGAGCGTGTTTTGTACATAAAAGCGTAACTGTTCGCAGGATAATAAATGTTCCACTCGCACGCATACCAGACGATGCTTTCGTTTTTGCGTCTGGTGTCGCCGACAGCGTCAAAAGCTGCAACCAAATCGCGCGAAGGCGTAATCCATTTTGCCCAGGTAAAGTAGAAATTCCAATCGTTGAGCGGGCGGCCGAACATCCACGTACACCAGTTGCCCGAAGCCACAGGATATTGGATTTCGAGAATTGATTCCACCGTGTTGCGCATTTTTGCATCAACGGCAAAGTTATTCTCGCCCGCAGGCGCACTCTGATTTGCCAACGTCACGCCCCACAAATCACTGAAATCATTTACCAAAGCAAAACCGTCAGCTGCAACTTTGTCGGCATATTCTATCACCTTTGCATAATTGCGCAGCGGTTTTTCGGCATAAATTTTTGCCAGAAGCGCACGTGCCACCGACTTTGTCAGCAATGTTTTGTCCGATGTATTGTTGGCTGGCGCATATTGTTCCGCCTCAAGCAAATCCTTCTCAATTTGCTGATAAACTTCGATTTCCTCGTTTTGTGCAGGGAAATAGGCAGGATACACTTCTTCAATATTTTCTGCCGTAATATCTTTCCCCACAGTAGTAACGAGCGGCACTCGCCCCCATATCCGCACCATGTCAAAATAGACAAGCGAACGAAAAATCAACCCTTCGGCGCGAATTTCCTTTGCCTCTGTATCGCTCAATGTGGGATCGCTCAGTTCGTCAATCCCCTGAATCAACCGATTTGCCTGAGCCACATTGTCCATGTGGCCGTTCCAGTCGCGTTTCAAATTCGGATTCGATCCTTCGATGGAATTTACTTCAAAAGGCGTGGTTTCTGCATTTGGCGCGCCAGCGTAGGCATTGTCCGAATGACTTTCTGCCAGAAGTAACATGTCAACGTACCAGTGTTCCTGCCCATCTTTGAGATGCTGATAAAGCACTTGACGCTGATTGAGAACGGCTGCACGGTCTTTCAGGATTACATAACCCGAATCGGTTTTCGCGCCTTCGGTAACATCGGAATACGTATCAATCGGGTCGTATTGCAGCGAACAAGCCGCAATGCCCACAGACGCGAATATGCTGATTATTGTATATTTAAAAATATTTTTCATTTTATTTGTTTAAAAATTTAATGATTAAAAAACGATTAGTAATTGCGAATTTTAGTTAAAATTCTAAATTTACACCAAACACAAACGCTCTTGATTGCGGATAAGTACCCCAGTCAATTCCCTGAACGGAATTTGAGTTGCCCCACTGATTCACTTCCGGGTCCATTCCCATATATTTTGTGATGGTAAGCAGGTTTTGTGCCGTGATGTAGGGCTGTAAACGCGAAATTCCGACTTTTTTCAACACATCGTTAGCCAAATTATAGGATAACGTAATATCTTTGATTCGCAAATAACTGCCGTCTTCGATAAAATACGACGATGGGCGCAGGTCAAAATTTGCTTTTGGAATTTTCGTTTCCATTCCGGGACGCCGCCAGCGGTCGAGCGTGCGGGTCGACTGATTTTTCAAGTCGTACATACCTTCGGTTTCGATGCGTGAGGCGTTGAAAATGTCGTTTCCGTAAGTTCCCTGAATAAAAATGCTCAAACTGAAACCTTTCCACGTTACAGTATTTGTCAAGCCATAGAAGAAATCTGGGTTTGGGTCGCCAATGTAAGTACGGTCGCTGGCGGTTACTTTACCATCTTCGTTAAGGTCGCGATAGATCAGTTCGCCAGTTTCGGGATCAACACCATCGGCAATAAAGCCATAAAAACCGCCAAGCGGACGACCTTCTTCATTGCGCACAATTTGCTGACCATGAAATGCATCCGAGGTTGAGGCGTCGTAATAAATTTTTGTCAAATCAAGTTCTACGAGTTTATTTCTGTTCAACGAAAATTTTAAATCGGTTGTCCATTCAATATGTTTATTTTTAATATTAACAGAATTAACTGAAAATTCAAAACCTGTATTTGTCATTTTTCCACCGTTTCGTTGCATACTTGTCAGATTTGCACCTGCGGGCAGCGTAACGTTCAGCAACATATCAGACGTTATTTTATGGTAAAAATCAATCACGATATTCAAACGGCTGCGCAAAGCGGCAACATCAATCCCAACATTCGATTGCGCAGTAACTTCCCACTTCAAATCGGAAGTGCGCACATTCGAGGCGGTAATAATCGGCACCGCATCGCCTTTGCCCGTTTCCCACCATGGCTGGCGGGTAATGCTGTAGCGCTGCAAGTAAGCGTAATCGCCCAACCCCGACTGATTACCCGTTTGTCCCCAGCCTGCACGAAGTTTCAGATCATCAAGCCAGTTGATGTTTTTCAAAAAATCTGAAATGCGCCATGCTGCCGAAAACGAAGGAAAGTAGCCCCAGCGATTATCCGGGTGAATTTTCGACGAGCCATCTGCACGAATATTTGCTGTTAGATAATATTTTCCGTCATAGTTGTACTGTGCACGCGCCAAATACGACATAATTCCCCACGCCGAAGCATTGCTGCCTGTGTTGTCCCACGAGATTTTATTGGCGGCATTGAGCGTATGAATGTCGTTGCTCAAAAAATGGCTGCCGTTAATGTAACTTTGATTCCAGTATGAGTCTGTCCACGAAGTGCCTGCCAACGCCTCAATAGCGTGTTTGCCGAAGACTTTATTGTAGGTCAGAATATTATCGAAAGTGAGAACAGTGTTTTGCGAGCGAGTGTCGGAGGCGCTGCCCCACGAATCAATGCCCGGAACGTGAATTACGGTACTGAAACCTGTATCAATGCCATGCCGTCTGTCGAGCGAGAAAGTTGATTTCAAACTCAAACCCTTGGCAAATGTGATTGTTGCATTGCCTGACGCCACAAGGCGGTTTTCGGTATTTTTGTAATTCTTGCCATTTTCCATTTCTTCCACAGGGTTTGTGATATTTTGACCGTAAAAAGAGCGGTTGTACCAGTTTTCGTTCCTCACCGCCACGCTTGTAGGCAAATTTACAACCGCCAGTACCACACCGCCACGATTAGAACCGTTGCCTGTATTAATTCCGTTATTTGCATTGTCGGAATACGAAACATTTGCGCCAACATTCAGCCATTTGCGAATTTCATTATTGACGCTTGCGCGAAAATTGTAACGGTGGAAAAAGGCTGCTGGCAAAATTCCTTTTTCGTCAAGATAGCCAGCCGACAGGAAATAATTGTATTTGTCCGTTCCGTTTTGAACAGAAAGCTGATAATTCTGCTGATAACCTGTGCCGTAGGTTTCTTTGTACCAGTCGGTTAAGTCTTCATTGCCCATAACAGCCGTTGAGCCGGGACGAATTTCTTCCATTAATTCCTTGTACTGCACCGCATTAAGCGACTGTATCTGATTTGTAACCGTTTTTGCGGTAATCTGCGTATTAAGCGAAATTTTCGCCTCACGCTGCGTTTGTCCCGCTTTGGTGGTAACAATTACAACGCCATTCGCCCCGCGATTTCCGTAAATGGCTGCCGAAGAGGCATCTTTCAGAATATCAATACGTAAAATGTCGTTTGGCGACAGAAAGTTCATATTGTCCACAGGCACGCCATCGACCACATAAAGCGGGTCGCTGCTTGCATTGAAAGAGGTAGTGCCACGCACGCGAATAACCGTTTCGCCGCCCGGCGCACCGTTGGGCTGAATAACCGAAACGCCTGCTGCCTTACCCTGAATTGCCTGCCCGGCAGAAACAATCGGGCGCACATCAAAATCTTCGCTCGAAACCGACGAAACAGCAGTGGTAATATCCTTGCGCCTCGCCGTACCATAACCAATAGCAACAACCTCTTCGAGCTGATAGTTTTGTGTCGTCATCTGCACATGCATGGTCGCTGTACATGACTGCTCAA